>NZ_JBQCDF010000022.1:0-17918 GCF_051961495.1 Cytophaga sp.
AAAGAATTGGAAGAAGCCATTGCGCAGAATAATATTGTAGAAGTAGCAGACGCATTGTGTGATTTACAATATGTATTAGCTGGTGCCGTGCTTGAATTTGGCCTGGGTGAAAAATTCAAGGAACTGTTTGATGAAGTGCAGCGTTCCAACATGAGTAAGACCTGTGCTACGGAAGCGGAGGCTAACGCAACCATTGCTCATTATGAAGCGAAAGGGCAGCCATGCTATCATGTGAAAAGTGGTAATCATTATTTAGTATACAGAACAGAAGACAATAAGACGCTGAAGTCTATTAACTATTCAGCAGCCGACCTGAAGTCAATTGTAGAGAAATAAAAAAAGTTTATAAAAGTCACGCTCATAACGTGGCTTTTTCTTTTATATACTTTATGAAAAAGCTGATGTTATTTTTATTGATAAGCCGGTATGCCTTATCATTCAGTTATGCGCAGGATCATGTGCAGCAATTAATTACAGAGATCAAAGCTGCTAAGAACATTCAATGCTATTATCTGGGTTCGCATGGCAGCCCGTCAGCATTATTCATGAAAGCAGACACGTTAAGTTCGTTGCTTACTATAGAGGAGCAGGTACAGCTGTTTGCTGACACCAGCCGTACCCTGAAGTATTATTGTTATCATCATTTGCTATCTGACAAAGACAATGATTCAATAGCTTTTAATCTGTTGAAGCAAGTGATCAACGATACCACAGAAGTGGAATATTTGTGCAGTTGCTTTCTGCGTACCCGTAGCTTCAACGGCTTGCTGGTAGAAAAGTATGCGCATTTCATGCAGGCAAAATATAAGGATGGGAATCCAACGGTATTGGGAGGCGACAGGAGAGTTTATATGTTTCCTAAACCGGACAAGAAAACATATAAAGAAAAAATCAAACAATTACGATCGCTCATTGAGCAATCAGCAAGCTCAGCTGAATTACTGTATTATCTTCAATAATTCAACTGTGTTGATTTTCATTCTTCTTCGATCTCTTTTAACTGAGACTTAATGAATGGTGTTCTTGGCGCCAGAAAATATCCCGTAAGGCTTGCAAACAGAATCGGGATGAAATACGTGAATCCTGTAAGTGATGACAACAGTATGGTTGTACTCATAGGAGTACGTGTAACACAGGCATTGATTGCAGCCATGCAGCTTACAGTTGTTAAGGAAAGGTTGACTGCAGGAAAGTAATGGTGAATAATCAGGCTCAGACTGGCGCCGACAAAAAACAGTGGTATAATAAAACCGCCACGCCAGCCGGAAGTTACCGTTATGCCAATGGCTATTATTTTAAAGGTAATGACAGCCAGAAGCATATCCAGCGTAAATGATCCTGTTAGCAGTGTATCGATCTGATCATGTCCGAAGTATCGTGTGATAGGAATAAACCAGGCAATGAAACCAAGTATAATACCACCTGCAAACGTTTTAACATAAATCGGCAGCGTTATTTTTTTGAGGAGGGATTGCAGTAGTTTGGTATAATAAATGAACAGCCAGCCGACAGCAGTTGCACATAAACCAAAGAGTACAGCGTAAGCAAAATCAAACCTGTCGGTCATTTCATAAGCCGGCAGTTCCCACGTTGGTCCGATACCCATGTTTATGATTATAGCAAAAATGATGTAACTGAAAGAGCTTGCTACCAATGCAGGTATGATTGCCTGGTAATATTCAACAGCATGTTTATGGTGTAAAATTTCCAGTGCAAATAAACTACCACCCAATGGAGCACCGAACAATGCTGTAAAGCCTGAGGCCATGCCGGCAATACTTAATGAACGTAATTCTTCGCCTTTTAATCTCAATACTTTTCCAAGCCAGGAACCTGTAGAGCCGGTTACCTGTACCAATGGGGCTTCGGGTCCAAGGCTTCCGCCGGAAGATACACATAGAAGGGAAGAGAGGATCATAGATGGATTATTCTTTGGATCTAACTTACCTTTTTTGAAGCGGATATTATTTACCATCAGGTGCATTTCTCCGGGATCACCAATGAAATGAATAACAAGACCTGCAAGAAGTCCACAGATAGCCATGACCGGTATAACCAGCCAGCCCTCAAAATGAGAAAGCGTATGTGTTAAAAACTCAAGCGTGATCCAGTATAAGCCAGCTGTAATGCCGCCGATAATGCCCAGTCCGGCCCACAACAAAAACATTCTGTTAAATACAAAACTGTTAAAATGAATGGGCTTGTTTAATGTAGTGGTATGATTAATGAGCTTGCGTCTGATTTCTATTTTCATGTTTAAGAAGATTCATGAATAAGCAATATAAGTCAAACGTGAGAAAAAACATAAACAGCTTTATAATGAGCCTTAGTAAATACGGGTTTCTACGTAGTTTTCTTACAGGACTTTTGGCTAACTAGAAATGTTTGTATACATATCTGTTTAGATCATTAGTTTAATATGAAGAAAAGAATAACCAGAAGCCTGCGTGTATCAAAGTATATCATCTACAAAGAAACACTTGTGGATTACAAAGAACATTTCTGGTCCTTTTTAGGAGCATTTATTGGTATTGGTCTGATTACTTTTTTTCAAAGTAAAGTTGTTACACATCAGGAAAATATTTTTTTGATTGGTTCATTCGGAGCTTCCAGTGTATTGGTATATGGTTCCATTCAGAGTCCATTGGCTCAACCACGAAATCTGATTGGCGGACATGTACTTTCAGCCTTGATTGGTGTTACTGCGTATAAATTATTTCCTGATATGTTGTGGCTCTCAGCACCCTTTGCTGTCGCTATGTCAATTGTATTGATGCAAATCACTAAAACTCTGCATCCGCCAGGTGGTGCTACGGCACTGATTGCTGTGATCGGTTCTGAAAAGATTAAACATCTTGGTTATTGGTATGTTATAAGTCCTGTTTTGACGGGCTGTTTGATCATGCTTGCCGTTGCATTGGTTTTTAATAACATAACCTCACACCGCAGTTATCCTACCGATAAGCGCTTTACACGCATTGTTCGTACGTTTTTAAGAAGGGGGTGAATGGCTACTCGAAGATTAAATGTTTCACGGAGTCTCCGCTGGATGCCAGCTCTTGCAGAGATTCTATACCGATCTTTAAATGTTCTTCCACATACAATTTAGTTACCGACGTATCACTGTCTGCAGTCTTTACACCATCCGGTACCATTGGATTATCTGATACCAGCAGTAATGCTCCGTGCGGAATACTGTTTGCGAAGCCGACAACAAATATTGTAGCTGTTTCCATATCAATAGCCATTGTACGGATTTTTCTCAAATACGCTTTGAACTCTTCGTCATGTTCCCACACCCTGCGATTGGTTGTATAGACTGTTCCGGTCCAGTAGTCGCGTTCGTGTTTGCGGATGATAGAGGATACTGCCTGCTGTAATCTGAAAGATGGTAATGCAGGAATTTCTTTCGGTAAATAATCATCGCTTGTACCTTCACCACGGATCGCAGCAATCGGTAAGATCAGGTCACCGACTTTTGTTTTTTTCAGACCGCCGCATTTACCTAAAAACAGTACGGCTTTAGGTTGTATGGCTGAAAGAATGTCCATGCATGTTGCCGCCATGGCGCTTCCCATACCAAAATTAATGATTGTAATGTTATTGGCTGTCGCTGTCTGCATGGGCTTGCCGACACCCTTTATTTCAGCGCCAAATTGCCTGGCGAACATTTCTAAATAGTTATGAAAATTCACAATTAAGATATATTCCCCGAATTCTTTTATTTCTGTTCCCGTATATCTTGGTAACCAGTTTTTTACAATTTCCTCTTTCGTTTTCATACAGCAATATTAAATGTAATAACTGAAATTTCTATAATTAAGTACGTAAATTACATACCGATAGTAGTAACATGTATCCCGATTTAAATTTACCTGCGGCCGATTTAAAACTTGCCCGAGAGCAAGGTGAGATCTATGTATTTGATATTATACGTAAAAAAAATATTTTGTTGACCCCGGAGGAATGGGTGCGTCAACATTTTATTCATTACCTGATCCATACATGCAAATTCCCTAAGGCACTTTTTAAGGTAGAGAGCGGACTTTCATACAATTCGCTCAATAAAAGAAGTGATATAAAAATTTTTAACCGGAAGGGAAACGTTTTTATGCTGGTTGAATGCAAAGCTTTTTCAATACCGGTTTCTTCACAGACAGTAGCGCAGGTTTCTGCTTATAATAAGACCATAGAAGCTGAATGGATCATCGTAACCAATGGGTTTGATCATTATGCTTTTCAGCGTGAAGGCGAAGGAGATACAGTGCAATTTGTAAAGAGAAATCAGCTGCCTATTTTTGAGTAACAGGCAGTTCGTTCTCCCAGTGATAATAGGTATTGTGAATCATACCGTTTGTATAATACTGAATCACGGCCTGGATAAATTTTACCTCTTCAGTGTTGGCAGGCCGCAGTTGTTGGTCGTTATAGTCTTTCACGACAAAACCTTTTCCTGCATTTCCTTCTATATAATGCTCCTGCAGAAATATACGATACGTATTGTTTGAAAAATTAACAGCATAAGCATGCTCCGGTTTTTTACCAAACACCGACTGGCCAAGTAAAGCAGGAGCGCTGTTTGTGATCTGTAAATAGTCCAGTACGCTTGGAAGGATATCGATGTGATCAGCAACCAGAGAAGTATCTGCTTTTAGCTTTTCTGCAGGGTGAAAGAATATTAATGGTACATTATAATCACCACGGGTGTTGGTATATTTTTTCTTATCGTGCATCTGAGTGTGATCGGCCGTGATTACAAACAGTGTGTTGTTGTACCACATCTCTTTTTTTGCGGTTTCGAAGAACTTGCGCAGCGAGTAATCTGTATAACCGATCGACTGGTAAATATCCAAACTGCCTTTGGGAAAACGTGTTTTATATTTGTCGGGTAACGAATATGGCTGATGCGAACTGATTGTGAAAACCGCAGAAACAAAGGGTTGCGGAAAGCTGTTCAGGTTTTTATTGAAGTATTGTAAATAGGGTTCATCATAAATGCCCCAGTTGCCATCGTAATCTTCTTCGCTACCGGTGTATTCATTGAGTCCGTAGTAATGGGCAAAATCTGCATTTTGAGTGAATGCATCAAACCCCATGGAACCATTTTTTGCAGCATGGAAAAAAGAAGTATGATATCCCTTTTTGCGAAGCTCAGTACCCAGGCCATTTAAGGTATTGGTTTGATACAGGGAAGTAATATACGGTTCCTGCATCAGGCCAGGGATAGAGGCTAGTATGGAAGGTACAGCTTCCATACTGATTTTCCCGTTAGCAAAATGATTCGGGAAAAATAGATTTGTTTTGGCAAGCGAATCCAGGAATGGTGTATAGCCTTCGTATGGATTATTAATGCCCATGTATTCAGACGAAAAACTTTCTAAAATGATGATGACAACATTCTGTGGCGTTTTATGTTGTGGAAGCAGGGTATTTTTTTGTGAGTTCCATGCTGCTAAAACAGCAGAAACTTCTTTTGGATCATTGTAGTAGTAGACCGGTTCAATAGTTTCAAGACCTACAGTCATAAAAATATTGAACGGTGTATTCAATACCACATTACCTAGTTTGCCCGGTTCTACAGAGAACGCCAGATTAGGCCGCAGCGGTTTCAACTGAAATCCGCCGCGGATACCGATAACCGCAATGCCAATAAACACTGCATATCCAATTGCGAAGTACAGTACAGGTCTTTGTGATTTAACAGGTTTGTATTTGATACGCAGGGTACGCAACAGAATCCATAAGAATAAAACAAAGGCAAGTAAAGCGATGTGCCAGTAGTTAAGCACCAGCTGGCTGAATTGATTGCCGATATCATCTTTAATGCCAAGAATTTCAATACCTGTACGCTTACCTGTGAATGCGAAATATTCCAGGTCGATCAGGTTTAAACAGATCAGCATGGTATTGACTAGTACAAAAAGTATTTTTCCGGTGAAGAAAAGAAGTTTGGGAATCTCAAAGAAGCGACCTATTGCCAGCAGCAGTATAAAGACAACATTGAAGGCTAACAGGATGGAAATATCAAACCGCAGACCAAGCAGAAAAGCATGGATAATCTGTTCATTCGTACAGTTGTCGAACTGGTTTGAATAAAACAGATAAAACAACAACCGGCAAAGGCTGAACAGAATTAATAAGAAAAGGAAGCGTGTAAATAGAAATCTATATAATGCAACGATCATTCATCCAGTGATTCAGTAATATCCTGTAAAGATAATTGAAATGTTTTAGCCAACATAGCATCAACCACTTTCCCTTTCACAATGGAAAGCCCTTTTTGAATTTCGCCGGATTGTTTGCACGCATCTTTCCAGCCTTTGTCTGCCAGTTGCAGCAGATAGGGCAGACTGGCATTGGTAAGTGCATTGGTGGAAGTTGCGGGTACAGCTCCGGGAATATTCGGTACACAATAGTGAATCACATCTTTTACCAGGAAGATCGGATGTTCATGCGAAGTAGGTTTGCATGTTTCTATGCAGCCGCCCTGGTCTACAGCGACATCAATAACTACAGAGCCTTTAGGCATACTTTCGATCATGGACCTGGAAGCCAGTACAGGGGCTTTTCCACCCGGGATCAAAACAGCACCAACCAATACGTCCGTTTGCAGCAAATATTCCCCGATAAGTGATTTAGTAGGATAGAGACATGTAACATTTGCCGGTAAAACATCTGCCAGATAGCGCAGACGCGAAAGGTTGATATCCATCAGCACTACTTCCGCACCTAAACCTGCGGCCATCTTCGCTGCTTGTGTACCAACTACACCGCCGCCAAGAATAAGCACACGTGCAGGTTTTACACCTGGTACACCGCCCATCAGTTTGCCGCTGCCGCCGTTGCCTTTCTCCAGATAATGCGCGGCAATCTGTATCGACATACGGCCGGCTACTTCAGACATAGGTGTTAAGATTGGTAAGGAATGATCTGCTTTTTGTATTGTTTCGTATGCAATGCAAATAGCCTTGCGTTCGATCATGGCTTTGGTTAGTTCTTCCGAAGAAGCAAAATGAAAGTATGTGAAAACAATCTGTCCTTCTTTGATCAGACTGTATTCTGATGGGAGCGGTTCCTTTACTTTGATAATCAGATCCGCCTGCGCATAAATTGCTTCTGCATGATCGATAACAGATGCACCGGCAGCTGTATATGCTTCATTGGAAAAGCCTGAACCCAGGCCGGCATCGCGTTGAACCAATACCTGGTGTTTTCTGGAAATTAATTCTGCAACACCTGAAGGAGTCATGGATACCCGGAACTCTCTGTTTTTTATTTCTTTAGGAACACCAATGATCATAACTTTACTTTTTTATTCTATTTGAAACAGTTTTCTCAGTTAAAGAAACTGAATAAGCTGTAGCTTTCTTGTTGTAAAATGGATTTTTATTTATCGTACCACTCAAAGCAGAATATATGACAGAATCCTGAACGTCATTTTTCTTTAATGTATACAGAATTTTATACGCATAAAAAAAGCCAACGTTTACACGTTGGCTTTTTATTGATGGGGGATGATAAAATTATTTGTTCGAGAATGGTGCATTATTGCTGCCTTCCTGAATAATACTTTTTTGTTGTAAAGATTCAACAACTTCAGATTCGAGCACAACAGACGTACGTGGATGTGCAATATCATTGCTGTAGAATGTCAGGATATCTCTGTTGTAGCCGTCAGTGCCAGGCGTATAAGTAATCTGCAGTGTAACTGATTTGCCCGGAAGAACGAATTTTACTTCTTCAGCAGACTTTTCTTTTACCAGCTTGTAGTTTGCACAGCTGCATGCTGCCTGAGCTTTTTGTATAAATAAAGTATCTTTACCAGGGTTTGAAAGTTTTACAGAATAAAGGCTGTTGTGGCCTCTTTCAACTTTGCCAAAGTTTACTGTCGTTTTTTCAAGAACAAGTTTAGGCGCTTTTTTAAGCTCTGCTTCTGTCGGCGTTGCTGCTTCTGGTCCTTTAGGTTCTACAATACCTTTAATGTTCAGCATTTTAGCTACCTGGTCTTTGTAATAAACCGTAATCGTCTTTTGGAAAACACCTGGTCTGCCTTGAGAATTAAATGCTGCAGTAATTGAGCCTTTCTGGCCCGGTAAAATTGGTTCTGTTGAAAATGAAGGGGTTGTACATCCGCAAGATGCACGTACATTTTCAGCTTTTAATAAGATGGTGTCTTTCCCTGCATTGAAGAATTCAAATGTATGAGTAGCAACATCGCCTTCAGTAACAATCCCGAAATCAAATTTATCCAGCGGGAAATTGAAATCATTTGATACTTGAGCATTTGAAAAACTCAATGTGCTTGCTGTTAAGGCAATTAAAACCCAGATTTTGTTGAACATAGCTTTAAATATTTACTTGGAATAATGCTAAAATGACCTACGGTATTCAAAGTTACATAAATTATACCAAAAATAGATAGTTTACGTACCATAAGAGTAAAACATTTGAATAGCGCTTTAAATTCCATAATTTTGTAAAGTTTGGCTAATCCTAACAAGACTATTTTGAATACAAGTGAAATAACAGGGGAATTTTCTTTGACCAAGGAGGAAATTCTGAATGATTACAGATTGGCATGCGAAAGCAGACAAACAAGTATACTTGCCCGTAAAGAAGTTTTTATGGGTAAGGCGAAGTTTGGAATCTTTGGCACCGGAAAGGAAGTTGCCCAGATCTGCATGGCTAAATTCTTCAAAGAAGGAGATTTTCGTTCAGGATACTACCGTGATCAGACCTTTGTAATGGCTACCGGCGAATTGAGCATCGAACAGTATTTTGCTCAGCTTTATGGTCATGCCGATGTCAACCATGATCCGCATTCCGGTGGACGGATGATGATCGGACACTATTCTACCCGAAATCTGGATGAGCAGGGGCGTTTTAAAGACCTTACAAAAATAAAAATATCTACACCCGACATTTCTCCGACCGGCGCTCAGATGCCACGTTTGGTAGGTTTGGCCTGGGCTTCAAAATTATTCCGTAATAATCCGGAACTTCAGCAGATGACTAATTTCAGTCGTAATGGCAATGAAGTAGCTTTCGGAACAATCGGTAACGGAGCCATGGCTGAAGGTGTATTTTTTGAAGCTATAAATGCAGCCGGAGTTTTACAGATTCCTATGCTTACTTCGATCTGGGATGACGCCTATGCGATTTCTGTACCGCAGAGTTACCAGACAACCAAAGATGATATTTCTTCTATGTTCGAAGGTTTCAGGAGAGATCATAATGAACGTGGCATTGAGCTGATGAAAGTAAAGGGCTGGGATTATGAAGCTCTTTGCTATGCATATAAAGAAGCAACCCGTTTATGCAGAGAAGAACATGTACCTGTATTGATGCACGTATATGAAATGACTCAGCCCATGGGGCATTCTACTTCCGGTTCGCACGAACGTTATAAAACCAAGGAGCGTTTGCAATGGGAAGAAGATTATGATTGCAATAAGAAATTCCGTGAGTGGATTCTGGAAAACGGGATCTGCTCCGAAGATGATCTGCTGAAGATCGAAGCCGAATCGGTTGAAAAAGTAAAGCTTGCCCGTCAGCGTGCCTGGGAAAATTATCTGAAATACCTGCACGCAGATCAGGAGCAGGCAGTGAATTATATTAAAGAGGCTGCTGCTTCAAGCTCTGTTAAAGAAGAGCTGGAACAGATTGCTACACAGTTACAGAAAACAGTAAATCCATATCGTTCTGATGCAGTAAAGGCCGTTAAAAAAGCATTACGTCTGTTGCGTAACGAAACCAATGCTGCCAAGGTACAGCTGCAGGATTGGGCTGCACGCACAGAAACTGAAAACAGACAGCGTTTCAACAGTCACCTGTACAGTCATTCTGCTGAATCTGCTTTGCTGGTGCCTGAAGTTGCTCCGGTTATTACAGAAGATTCTCTACTACTAGACGGACGTGAATTGTTGCAGCATAACTTTGAAGCCTTGTTCAGACGTGATCCGCGCTTATTGGCCTTTGGTGAAGACGTTGGTCAGATCGGTGATGTGAACCAAGGCTTTTCAGGCTTGCAGGATAAGTTCGGCGAGATCCGTATTACCGATACTGGTATCCGTGAGGCAACGATTGTAGGACAGGCAATTGGTACTGCCATGCGCGGTCTCCGTCCGATTGCAGAGATTCAGTATCTGGACTATTTATTATTCGCGATTGAAATATTATCGGATGATGTAGCTTCGCTGCATTATCGTTCTGCCGGCGGACAGAAAGCTCCATTGATCATCCGTACACGCGGGCACCGCCTGGAAGGAATGTTCCACTCCGGTTCTCCGATGCAGATGATCTTAGGTTCTGTACGTGGTATGTTTTTATGCGTACCGCGCAACATGACACAAGCGGCAGGTATGTACAATACGCTGCTTAAAGGTGATGAGCCGGCGATCATGATCGAATCATTGAATGCATATCGCTTAAAAGAAAAACTGCCGCAGAATTTAGGTGAGTTTACCGTACAGCTTGGTATTGTAGATGTATTAAGACCAGGAGCGGATATTACGATTGTCACCTATGGTTCTATGTGCCGCATTGTACAGGAAGGCGCAAACGAACTGCAGCAGTTGGGTATTTCCTGCGAGATCATTGATATACAAACGCTGATTCCGTTTGACCGTACACACCAGATTGTTGAATCGATCAAGAAAACAAACCGTGTGTTGTTTGCCGATGAAGATTATTCAGCAGGAGCAACATCTTATATGATGCAGCAAGTGCTGGAAGGGCAGAAGGCATGGCAATACCTGGATTCAGAACCAAGAACATTATCAGCACAGGATAACAGACCTGCATATTCAACGGATGGTGATTACTACTCCAAACCAAGTGCGGATGATGTGATCGATATCGTATATGAAATGATGCACGAAGTAAATCCGGCGAAATTCCCGAGATGGTATAAGTAGTGGTCAGTAAACAGTGGTCAGTAAAATAATTTTAGTAAAGCCTGCCGAAAGTGATTCGGCAGGCTTTTTTATTGGATAGCAGTTATTGGTTTGGTGTTTCTGCCTGAACAAATCTTTGTTTATATACTTCACCCGATGCAGAGTACCAATAACTTCATTTGAATGTTCAAGGCAATTCTTACTTACTATTAGAATATTTTTTATATTTAGAAAGTAATATGATGCTTCTATGAAAAGTAAAATGCTTTTGAAAAACATATTTTTTATTGCCACTATTTCTCTTTTTATATCTGCCTGTAATCCGAAAACCAATGTGTGGTTTAACGATATTAAAACATCGATAGAGAAACGTGCCGCTACGAAACCTGATAGTATTGTTGTTACTTATAACGAAGACAGTACAGCCAGGTTTGAACATTATTTTTCCGGTGGGAGTGAATACAAGGTGAATACGTTTTCTCAGGATTTATTTATAGAGTCTGATACTTTTTATCTGGTTATGGAATCATTATATAATTCTGATAAAACATTTGAATTGAGGAAAGGCTGGTTTAGCGATCATACCTTACAATTTGAAGGTGTGCTATATCAAGGTCTTTATTATGGTCCTTTTACATTGTATTATCCAAACGGTAAAGTAAATAGTCGTGGGACACGATACAAAGATGAGGATATTGGAATATGGGAAAAATGGAATGATGATGGAACATTTGTTGGAAATACAGATTATAAAAATGCCAATAAAGAAGATGCTATCCGGCAGATTAAATTCGTTGAATAAATCATGACAGTATGAAATCAATTTTTGTATTTATCATTTTCTGTTTTTTCTTCAATGCCTGTGTATTCAATGCAACGAACGGTGAACCAAACATGTGTGAGTTGCATGGTAAAAAGATGCATAAGTCGTTTGTGAAGGCTGTGTATGGGAAAACCTATGTAGCTCCAAATACGGCGGCCTATCCGAATGCAAGAAAGAAACTGAACCAGGGTTGTGTTATTTATGATCGCAAGTATAAGTATGCTGTTGTATGGACTTGTTCAGCATGTACAAAACTGAAACGGAAGGGTAGAAAGGAAAGGAATAAGGTCATTTTTCTTTTTCAGAAGGAGGAGTCATAGATTGTATTTTTTTCTACCACTGACATGCTGTTGTCACACCCGCTAATTATTTTTGTTCAAACAATACAAAAATGAAATCAGAACAAATAGCAACATTTTATCCGAAGAGCCGCAAAGCCTGGCGGCAGTGGCTAACCAAACATCACCGCTCGGAACAATCGGTGTGGCTGTTGTTCTATAAAAAGGAATCGGGGAAACCAACCATCAGCTGGAGCGATGCCGTTGAGGAAGCCCTGTGCTTTGGCTGGATTGACAGCAAGCGTAAGTCTTTAGATCCGGAAAGCTTCATACAATTCTTCTGTCAGCGCAAACCCAAAGGAACCTGGTCGAAGATAAATAAAGAAAAAGTTGTGGAGCTGATGGCTGCCGGACTGATGACAGAAATGGGACTTGCCAGTATTGAGACCGCGAAGCAAAACGGCTCGTGGGAAATTCTTGATGTAGTTGACGCGCTGGAAATACCCAAAGATCTGGCAAAAGCATTTAAAGCCAATCCCGGTTCAAAAGATTTCTTTTTAAGCCTGAGCAAGTCGGTGCGCAAAATGATCCTGTACTGGCTGGTATCTGCCAAGCGTACAGAGACAAGGGAAAAGCGCATCCTTGAAGTTGCAGAGCGGGCCGCACAGGGATTGAAGCCGAAGCACATTTGAATTAGTTGTCAGTAATCAATTTATTGGTTCGTTAAATTGTATTTTTTCGTTAATAAAAATCATATACATGATTCATCCTATGAAAAATAATTTGTTCCTGTTTTGTTTAGCCATATTTCTTGTAAACAGCTGTAGCAATGACGCTACAAAAGAAGCAGTACATCAAGATTCTGTTGTAGCCAACGTTGCTCATTCAACCATCGATTCAGTTTCAAACCCTCAGGCAGAAGCTGATTACATACTTGCACACCTGGATGATCCACGTAAGCCGAATCGAGTGATCAATACCTATGCGGAACTGATTGAAAAATCATTGCTTTCAACGCTACCTGCGCGTACATATCCTGATGCTAAAGATTCTATATTCGAATTCTTTGTAACAAAACAATTCTATAAAGATTTTCTGGCAGCCAAACCATTGCAGTCTATTCTTCAGGAAAATGATGAAGTAAAATTTATGGGCGATGGTGTTAAAATAGAAATCCCGGAGAAACAAACATTTTTAAACCCCACTGGTTTAGGAGAAGTGGTAGAAATGGGACCGATTCATCAATATCAACTGAATGATTCCATATTTGCATTTACTTTTTCGGAACTAAATGATCCGGCTCCTGGTGTTAAGCAATTTTCGTATGCTACTTATATATGTGTCTTCAATCAATCAGGTCAATACATTGGCGGTTGGGAAACGAATTATTCCTCTTATGGAAACCATGGAGCAGGCTATGAATCTGAAGCGGCAATAACAAAGGATGGAAAGATCAGCATTACCTATTCGGATACGGATGGAGATACTTATTTGATTACAGATGTCAGAACAATATTTGAAATTACCCCATCACAACATATAAGTAGAATTGAATACAAAAAATCAAAAAGGCAGCAATAATAAATTTAATTGTATAGCGTAAACGTCGACTATTTATAATTATTCCAGAAAAATAAAACCTTTCAACTTTTTAAATAAATCATCGTATAATTTTTTAACGGTTGTTTGTTGAAGCTGATTAAATAGTTATTTTCATATGCGAATAGCTTATTAAATTAAGAAGACATGAAGAGGATTATTTTGTGGGTGTTGGCTTTGTTTTTGCCATTTTGTTCCTATTCAAAAACCGTTACATATTATCAGGACTCGGGTAATATTCCCATAGGTGGATATTCAGAAATTTTTACAGACCCTGCTGATACATGTACCATACAGGATCTGGTTCAAACGGATAAATTCGTTGCAGCCGGCAATACGATTCCCAATCTGGGAATTTCTTCAAAAGCTTTTTGGGTGAAGTTTACGATTCAAAATGAATCTGAACTGGAAGAATTACTTTTGGAATATGGACAGGTAATCATAGATGAAATAAGTATTTATGTTGTCACCCCAAAAAATAATAAGATCGTCTATACGTATCACACGGGTGAAAAATATAAATTCAGTAAACGTGCGTACGATTATCCGACTTATATCTTTTCGATTCCGATTTCCAAAGGAGAAACAAAAGATGTTTACCTGCATCTTAAAAGCGGAGAAGAAATAGTTATTCCGGTAACACTTGGTTCTACAACAACTATATTAGACGCCAATCATGATAAAGGATTTATTTTTGGTATGTATAGCGGAATCATCTTTGTGATGTTCTTTTTTAATCTGTTTATATACTTCACGCTTAAAGACTCTATTTATCTGAAATACGTCATATATGTATTCTCCATTGGTATGGCCCAGGCATCGTTGTTCGGATATTCATTTCAATACCTATGGCCGGATTCTCCATGGATGGCAAATCAAAGCGTATATCTGTTCTCATGCATGGCCAGTATCAGTGCTTTAGAATTTGTAAAGACATTTTTACAAATGAAAACAAACGCTCCCCTGTTATATAAGGGATCTTTTGTTTTTACACTCGCCTACATCATAACTGAAATTTTATCCTTGGCAGGATATTTCAATATCAGCTATTTCCTGGTGTTAACAAATGCAGGTTTGATCTGCGTCTACATACTCATTGTGGCTATCATTATATTTAAAAGAGGCTTTAAACGTGCACTGTTCTTTTTAATTGCATGGTCGCCTTTACTGCTTGGAATAATCATCAGTGTATTGAAAGACTTTGATATTCTGCCTGCCAATAATTTTACGAATTATACGATGGTCACAGGCACAGCACTTGAAGTAATATTGTTATCTTTTGCCCTGGCTGACAGAATAAATATTTTAAAAAGAGAAAAAGAAGAATCACAGGCACAGACTTTGGAAGCTTTACTCCAGAATGAACTGATTATTAAAAACCAGAATATTCTGTTAGAGAAAAAAGTTGAAGAACGAACAAAAGAATTGTCTGATACGATTGCGGATTTAAAGCAAACACAGCAGCAATTGGTGAGCTCCGAAAAGATGGCCTCCTTGGGGCATTTAACTGCCGGAATTGCCCATGAAATAAACAATCCCATTAATTTTGTTGTGTCCAATGTAAAACCGTTGAAGAAAGACATTGAAGATATTTATGAACTGATAAAGAAATATGAAAACATTGATTCACTCTCTGGTTTTCAAAATGAAATTTCAGAGATCAATTCTTTTAAAAATGAAATAGATTATGCCTATTTGAAAAAGGAGATCGGAAGCTTATTACAGGGTATTGAAGACGGCGCTGGCAAAACAGCGGATATTGTACAGGGGTTGAGGGCATTCTCCAGAACAGACGAAAATGTTTTTAAACGCTCAAACATCCTTGATGGTATTCATTCCAGTTTAACTCTCCTGAATACTGAATTGTCAGGAGCTTCGATCGATGTAGTTAAAAATTTCTCAGATCTTCCTTCGATAGAATGTTATCCGGGTAAATTAAACCAGGTATTCATGAATATTCTGAACAATGCTATTTTTTCTATTAAAGAAAATAAGCAACGTAAAGAAAAGGGCCAGCTTATTATTACGACATACGTTAATAACCATAAAGTACATATTAGCTTTAAAGATAATGGAACCGGTATCGCGGACGATGTGAAAGCAAAAGTTTTTGAGCCCTTTTTTTCTACCAAAGAGGCTGGCAAAGGTGCCGGATTAGGAATGTCCATTGCGTTTGAAATTATCCGTGAACATAATGGAGATATTCAATTGCATACGGAATATGGCATAGGCAGTGAGTTTGTGGTTAGTCTGCCAGTGAATTACACCAAATAATAACGATCCGGAAAGAGTTTTATAAAAGAATAAGAAGGTTCTAATCAATAAAACAGAAATCCTGTTTCGATCCGATAGCTACGGGATCAGAACAGGATTTCTGTTTTACAATCATTGATGTCAAGCTTTATTTAGCAGCAACGATATACTGTTTTGCATCGTTGCAATCCACATAGTTGCCTACATATGCCTTAAGCTCTACGATCAGATACGAACCGGACAAATTATTAGCATGATGGGTAACATGAATGGTTTCCCCTGGTTCTAAGACATAATCTGCGCCATTTACAATATACATGGCAAATCCTCCGGCAGCATTATCTGTATTATCATACGTGTTGTCTGCAGAGATATAATTCTGGATGGTAGCATGTGTTAAATCAAGTGGATTTGTTCCTGTATTTTTAAGATCCACTTCGTAATTAATTGTGCTGCTGTTCTGGCTGGTAATAGTAAAATTACTGTATTGCAATTTAGCAAAATCCGCACAGGTCATATTTACATAATTGAATACAGGCTGGGAAGAAAATGTTGAACCTTTAACAGTAACCTTTACAGCGCCGCTGGTACTTGCCGGTACTTCAACCTGAATACCGGTTGATGTTACACTTATGACTGTTGCGGCAACTCCATTAAAGGTTACACTAATATCGCTGACAGTTGTGCCGAATGTGCCACCGGTAATTTCCAGAGACATTCCTTCCACGCCGTATACCTTGGACAAGGTAAGCGTAGGGCCGGTATTTCCGGGTGCCGGATCGGAATCTTTTTTCTTTTTACAGGAATGTAATGCCAGTACACCAGTCAATAAAAAAATAACCAATGCAGATTTTTTATGTAAGAGAGCCATCATAAATAAGGTTAGTTATATAGTTGTAAAGTGAATCTTATTATCAAGAAACTAATAAATATTATGTAAAACAAACAGTTTATTAAGGTGCAAACGGTGTAATAAAGGTTTCATAAGTCATTCTTTCATGGAAGTAACGAATAACATTGGGTAAAACAGTTAAAAAGCGACAAAAAATCAAAAATATAAATTGAGACTTATAATACGTAGATTTTGAAATAGATTGAACTTTATATGATAATTTTGGATGAGTTTTAAGTGAAATTATTTAACGTTATTGTGAATGTACTTCCACTGCCTATTTCACTTTCTACTCCAATAGTTCCGCCTTGTGCTTCTATAAATTCTTTACTGATTGCTAAACCAAGGCCGGTACCTTCTTTTTTTGTTCCAGGTATACGGAAGTAACGATTGAATATTTTTTCCTTGTATTGGGTTGCGATGCCCTGGCCGGTATCTTTCACCGAAATACTTACTTTGTTGTTAAGGGAAGCTATGGATAGCTGAATTATAGAATGTTCATAGGAATAACGAATGGCATTGGATAATAGATTTATAAGCACCCAGGTAGTTTTTTCATTATCTGCCAGTACCATAGGTATATTATCTGAATAATTCGTAAGAATTTTAATTTGTTTTTGCTCTGCTTGGGTTTTGGTAGCATTGATTGCATATAATATGATTTCTTTCGGATCAACAGGTAAAATAGATAATTGAATATTTCCGCTTTCGAGTTGTGTCATATTTAATAATTCTCCGGTAATTTTAAGTAAGCGATTGGCATCATCCTTAATACTTTCCAATAAATTTTCCTGTTCTTCATTGAGTATACCTATTTGTTTATTTTCAAGCAATTGTAAACTCATTTTAATAGAAGAAATTGGTGTTTTGAATTCATGTGAAACAGTTGCTATGAAGTTTGTTTTTGCAAAATCCAATTCTTTGTATTCAGTAATATTTCTGAGTATAATAACATGTCCGATTACTTGCTGGGATTCTTCGCCAGTAGGAATGATGGAAATATGCAGGATCTCTTTTTCAAAATATCCTTCTTTGTTATTCGAATAAATTTTAATTGGTTTACTTTTACCAGACGATGTATGTTCAGCTACCATCAGATCTTGAACAAGTGTTCGTACAAGGTCGTTTTTTATAGACAATTCCTGTGTATAATTGCCGATGAGCTCTTCCTGCGAAAT
>NZ_JBQCDF010000023.1:0-13311 GCF_051961495.1 Cytophaga sp.
AGATTCTGTTACTGGCTTGAACTATGATTGGAAAAATCCATTGAAATCACACTGTTTCAATTTTCAGATCGCTTTGGCTAAATCATGGTTAGGTTTCCCGTTATCAGCTCAGGTATTTTCTGTTAGAAAATCGGTTGCTAACGTAAACAGTGAAGCATTAAATACTGCTAACAATCACACTGTAGCAACTCCGACAAATATTAATACAAACAATGATATCACTGTTTTCCCGGGTGCAATTACAGACATTGGTCAGATGTGTAACAACAGATGGGGTACCTATCTGAAGCATGAAGATACTTATGGTAAGTTAAAACTGGCTGTATCATGGGGTTTCACAAAAGAGTGGGAAAATGTTGATGCATTATTCTCTAACAGAGGAAACAGTATTTCTTACTGGCACCAGACGAACTCATTCACTACATCACGTTTCACATACTTCCAGAAGTACGCCGGTCCATACCAAAGAAATACAAGTATCTACAGAAGGGTGTATGAATCTTTCGGTATTACAGATACAGTTGTTGATTATTTAAAGATGTATCAAACACTTAACCTGAACTTAGGTTACAAACTTAAGTTCATTGGTCGTGATTTGATCCTGAATAACTTTAACACATATAACTCTGTTACAGACGATAATTTCAATCCTATCCCTGTATTTACAGACAAAGCCTTCTTAAGAACATTCTACGAAGAGTTAATGGCATTCTACAGCCTGCATCCAAAAGTGACTGTTGTTACATTTGGTAGCGTTGAAACTGTAAAAGCAAACAATCGTGTTGAAAAGGCTTATACAACATCAGGAACTACTGCTGAAGGTATTCAGTACTCACCTGGCGATGTAATCAAAGACATCTATAATAATCCTATCTTAAGCACAACATCTGATAAAGGTGCAACAATTGACCAGTTCAGTTGGGGTTATGGTTTAGGACTTGATTATGATTTCTCAGGTAGAGCAGGTCTTTACGTAAGAAACAGATGGTTTGGTCATACAGACAAAAATTTCACTCTCGATAGATACAGAGGGATGGAAACTACAGTTGAATTAAAAATATTTTTCTAAAATATATATTAGTATAGATGTCAATAATGAGAACATTTGCTAAAAAAGTTCTAATACTAGCAGCAATGACTGCTGGTACGATGATGGTTTCAAACGCTCAGGTAGTGTATTGGAACGGATTAGGTCGTGCGTTGGTAACAGGAAGTTATCTTGGTGGAAATATTCTAAATGAAGATTTAGGTGCAACACCACCACAACAAAAGGATTTAAAATCTGCCAGAAAATCAACGGATGGTTATACCATTTTTGATTTGGGGGTGAATGCTCAGCCAAATGAGACACTAAGAGCCAGCGCTACATTGCGTTTGAAAAACAGCTTTGGTGGTTTCTATGGTGACGGATCACAGTTCTTGTTCCGTCAGTTAAAACTGGACGGGATTATTTCTAAAAGAGTTAAATACGAAATCGGTGATATCGATTTGGAGTTAAGTAAATATACGCTGCACAACTTCAGCGAAATTTACAACGACTATGAATCAGACATCCTTGCTCAAAGAAGAAGTGTAGTTGAATACGAAAACTTCAACTTCGGAAATAAATGGCGTTTACAAGGAGCTCATCTTGAAACAAGCTTACGTTTCAACCAAGGCATCGAAAAATTAGGTCTTCGTTTCTTTGCTACAAGAAACAGAAGATATGTTCCTTCAAGTGTACCGGATCGCTTCATGGTAGGTGGCCGTGCAGAGATTTTCCAAAGCAGAATGCTTCAGATAGGTGGTAACTACATTTACATCTTTGATGCTGCCGGAACAGTTTCTTCTCCATTATCTACAAATCAAAACCAGGTTGTAACCGGTGATTTGAAGTTTACACATTTTACAGACAAGGTTGATTATTCAGTGTATGGTGAAGCAGGAGCTTCTACAAACAAGTATAGCTATAAAGAAGCTGATACTGTTAGCACAAATGGTAATTTTTATGACGTAGGAGTTTCTGCAAAGTATAAGCCATTATTATTGAAATTGTATGTGAATTACAGAAATGTAAGCGAAAACTTCTTCAGTTCTGGTGCTCAGACAAGAAGAATCAATGATTACGGTACTGTAGATTTGTTCAGTCAGTTACAAAATGCTCCAGGTGTTGATCCTTTGAATTCAAGATCATCTGCGGCTATGGGGGGGGCTACCTTAATGGATTATGTAACAGACCAGGATTTACGTAACCTGAACCTGAAAAATTCATTAATGCAATACAATCCTGCATATAATAACATTACTCCTTACGGACAAGCTACTCCAAACCGTAAAGGTTTAACAATCGGCGGTTCTATCGGTAACAATGAAAAAGTAGTTAAAGCTGATTTTGCTGTTGATCTGATGTCTCAGGCGGTTGCTGATACAGCTGGTGCTTCAGCACGTAAATACACAGGTATCAAAGGTGGTGCTAGATTTAATGCACACAAAGTGTTGCGTTTTGAAAAGGATATCATTTTAACTGCAGGTATTCGTAATGAAAATACGCAAAGAACTGGTGTAAGTCCGGTAGATTTGAAATCAACATTAATTGATTTAGGTTTAACTGTAGAGGTTGTGAAAAACCTTGATATATTGGGTGGCGCTAAAATGATTAATGCAAAAGGGCATGAAAGTATATTCTTAAGAGATGAATATAACCGTATTGATACGACAAAGTCGTTTTATAATGTGGATTTAAGCCAATCTCAAACATTGCTTTCAGCAGGTGCAAGATACAGATTCAGCAAGAATACGTACTTCACGGTTAACTGGGTTAACCAGGCAGTTAAGTTCAAAGAAGCTTCTATGAGAAACTACCACATTAATCAGATCTTCTTTAACTATACAATGATATTCTAATTTTAATGTCCATTAAGACTATGAATAGATTAATAAAATTAGGTATTATTGCCACAGTAGCTTTAATTACGGTCTCTTGTAAGAAGAAAGACCTTAATGAAGGTGGCATGCCTAAAAATATAGCTGCGAGCAGTAACTTCACCTGTGGTACCTTGGATGCCCAGTTTGGAGGTTCACCAACAACCTCAATTGACTTATCCCTAGGTTTACCATTGGAATTTGCTGCAACGTTTAACGAAACTGTGAGTTGGAAGATCGTTTTGAGAGGGCAAACATCTACGGCGGTTAAAACAATTTCCGGAACTTCGTCTGTATTAAACGCTTCTAATGCAACCTGGATAGGAAATCACGATGAATTGTATTTCTTTGAAAGTGGTGAAAAAGTAAGTGCAGATTTGATTGTAAGCGGAAAAGCAGGCATTTGTTCTTCAGATACCGTTACGATTGTTAATGCAAGAAATTTCAGAGTTGTGACTCCAACGTTTATGTTGATTAATGGTGCTGCAACGTCAAACAATAGTGATTTTGAGCCAACAAATAACTCTAGTTATGCATCAACGTTTCCAACCTTGTTTAATATCGGAGGGGAAACAAAAGCAATTTTACAAGCAGATACCTTACGTGCTCCGGAAGGACAGTATTTACTTCGTATTATTGGAAAATCGACAGAACAGAATGGTTTCTTCGTAGGTGGTTTGCAAAGTAGAAGAAATTCTGCTGCTTCAACATATTTTTTCCCGACATCTTGGACGGATCCCGATAAGATATATCTGAATGTGTATGTACGTGGAATCAATGGTATGCCTTTTGATAAGGATGGTAATCAAGCAAAACCTTTTGCTACATTGAACTTTGAATGTCATGAAGATGATCGGGGTGATAACAGTACTGCAACAAATTGTGACTATTATGCTAAAAAACCAACAGGAACAGGAACAGATCATTTCTGCCCTTCTTCTGAAGATTCATGGGTGTTTAAAATTCCTGTGCAGCATACTGGCTGGAAATTATTCTCTTGTAAATACAGCGATTTACTTCCTTCTGAAGATTTTGCAAATGGTGGTTTTGGTAACAGAAAACTGGAGCCTCAAAAAGTTTGCAGAGTTCAATTGGGAATGGTTTCAAGTCCTCCGTTTAATACGGTTTCAATTGATCTGGATTTCGCTTGCTTTACCTATGGAGCTCCATTCGATCCGAAGAAATAACTTTAACAACATTTAAGAAATGAAATTCTTAGCTTCAATACTCTTGTTATTAGCTGTTACAGCAAAACAATGCGCCTCTTTTGAGTCGCAGGTTTTGGATGACAGTAATCAGATTGCCGTGATGGAAGACCCGGATGTGGGAACTCCTGCGTGTCAGTTTCAGAAAGGAACCATGGATGATTTCACCGGTGAAATCTATAGCTGGTGGGTTAGCAATGACCAGACTAAATTGTCTAAAGTTGGTGATACATTAAAAGTAGTTGGTAAAGACATCGGTTCTAAATGGGACTGCTTCGGTACTGAAACGGCTTTACTGGATTTCTCTCAGTGTTCTGTAATTAAAATGCGTTGCAGAGCTGAAGGTGAAAAGCCACCAACAGTTATTATTCACATGAAAGATATCAACCAGATGGATGCTAATGCGGATTCTCCGAAACAGCGTATCCACCTGGGGACTGAATACAAAGACTACTACTTTGATTTTACCGGTAAATGGAAGCAATCCTGGCCGGATAATCAAATCGTCGATGAAAAAATGATTCATGACTTTTTGATCTTTATCAATGGTGGTATGGCTGACTGGTCTGGTACTTTGTACATTGATTACATCAAGGTAGTATCAAAAGACGAATTACCTAAAGTTGTTGCTACTGCTGGTGGTATGGTGGATGATTTTCAGGATGAACTTTACTCCTGGTGGGTAGCAAACGAAAAATTGAACCTTGAGAAAAAAGGGGATATTATGTCGATTGAATGTACTGGTGTAGGTCCTGGTTATGAAACATTTGGTAGAGCAATCAACGAAATGGATTTCACAAAAGCTCAGATTGTTCGTGTTAAAGCGAGAGCTGAAGGCGCTGCCCCGGATTTGCGTATGGACTTTAAAGATAAAAACGGCCATATTACAAATGCCTCTCCATTGATCAAAAAGATTGAAGTATCTTCTGAATTTAAAAACTATTATTATAACTATTCCGGTAAGTATGCTCAAACATATCCTGACAACCAAACAGTTGATCCTTCAGGTATGCGAGATGTTATATTTTTTGTAAATCCGGGTGGTGAACCGTATACAGGTAAAATCTTCATTGATGAAATTGAAGTTATTACCGATAAACAATACCAGGAGCAAACTTCAGGTCAATAAAATTACAAATACGATGCTTTGATGAATTTTAAGGCATCGTATTTGTTTAATGTTACTTCATTATCAATTTGTGTCATTTAATTTAAACCCGAAAACATGGTTTCAATGTTAAAAATCAAATCGTTCGGCTTTACCGCAGTACTATTGTCAATTGCAAGTATTGTGTTTGCTCAGAATGCAACAAATAAGATTCGTTTAAATCAGGTTGGATTTTATCCATCAACTGAAAAAGTTGCTATCGTAACGGATTCTATAGCTCGTGAATTCTTTGTAATTAATGCTGCTACTAAAGAAAAAGTATACTCAGGAGAATTAAAACCAATGGGTATGTGGGAATATTCAGATGAGTATTCCAATAAAGCTGATTTTACTAAATTTAATAAAACAGGCAAATATTATATTTCTGTACCAGGAGTAGGAGATTCTTATCCATTTGAGATCTCAAACCAGGTAAATTTAACTATAGGTAAAGCTTCATTAGGCTTTCTTTACTACCAGCGTGCTTCTACAGCATTACCTGCACAATATGCCGGTAAATGGGCAAGAGCTGCGGGGCACCCGGATGATCAGGTGATTGTACATGCTTCTGCTGCTACAGCAACCAGACCTGAAGGTACTAAAATCAAATCATCTAAAGGATGGTATGATGCAGGGGATTACAATAAATATATTGTAAACTCCGGTATCAGTACATACACATTGATGGCATTGTATGAACAATACCCTAAATTCTTTGATACATTAAAGTTGAATATTCCGGAAAATACAAACAACATTCCGGATATTCTTGATGAGATTCGTTGGAACCTGGATTGGATGGTTACCATGCAGGACGAAGATGGTGGTGTATACCATAAATTGACCAATACCAACTTTGATGGTTCTGTAATGCCTGCTGATGCTACAAACGGCAGGTATGTAATTATGAAAACGACCGCTGCAACGTTAGATTTCGCTGCTGTTATGGCTGTAGCTTACAGAGTTTACAAAAAAACAGATAAAGCATTTTCTGATAAATGTTTGGAACAAAGTATTGCTGCATACAATTGGGCTAAAAAGAACAAAAATGTTATATATAACCAAGGAGTAATGAATCAGAAGTTCAATCCTGATATCAACACAGGGGCATATGACGATGGAAATGTGAGCGATGAATTTCAATGGGCTGCTATTGAATTATTCATAGCAACAAATAAATCCAGTTATGGAGAAGATGCAAATATTGAATTCACATTACGTACAGATTTTGAATTACCAAACTGGGCAAAAGTTAATACCTTAGGCTTGTACAGCATTATCCAGAACAGAGATTATTTGCCTGAAACATACGCTCCTACAGTTGAGCTTGTTAAAGATAAACTTCTTAGTATGGCAACTAAATTGCAAAAATACCAATCCGGTAAATCGGCATTTGAAATTGCAATGGGTATTAGCAACGGTAACTTTAACTGGGGAAGTAACTCAACGGCAGCTAACCAAGGCATGTTGTTAATGAACGCTTACAAATTATCCGGTGATGGAGCTTATTTAACAGCTGCAATATCTAACCTGGATTACCTGTTAGGACGTAACGGTACAGGCTACTGCTATATTTCTGGCTATGGAACAAAGCAGGTAATGAATCCGCACCATAGACCAAGTGAAGCTGATGGTGTTCTTGAACCTGTGCCGGGTATGTTGGCTGGTGGACCTAACCCTGGTCAGGAAGATGCCGGATATTGCCCTGGTAAATACACTACTAAATTACCGGCAAAATGTTACATCGACGAACAATGTAGTTATGCGACAAATGAGGTTGCAATTAACTGGAATTCGCCTATTTCTTTCTTAATTCTTTCAGTAGAAGCTACGAAAGGAAGAAAATAATTCCTGTGATTTTAAAAAAAACAATAAAAAAGGGGCGATAAGCCCCTTTTTTATTACTTCCAATAGACTGTATTTTTCAAATATCGTATACTAATAGTAAAACCAGTTATTTAATTTACTATGTTACGTTTCAAAAATATTATAGCAGCCAGTTTTATTTGTTTCTTTGGACTTTCGTCTCAGGCGCAATTGTTTTTGGAAGATTATGCATTATTTCCAGATCAATTTATACAGAAGAAGATCCACGACAACCCTGATATTGCTCAGTTTTATCCATTTATTGACGGGCACGGGAACTATCCTAATTTAAGTAATGCGAAAGAATTTCCTAAAAAAATTGCGTTGGTTTCATTTTACGTTTGGGATAATTCTATTGTTATAACCAATAAATCAGCATCAGAATACTGGGCACAAACAGGATGGGTAGATGCTGTTCGAGTAAATAAGTTATCTGCTTAATTATTGAGTTATTCAATAGAGTCTATTATTTCAAGTTTTGAATAATTAGGTTCAACATTGATTACACCAGAGAATTTTACTGCTGATCAAAAACGATTCTACGATTCAATGAATGTCCAGTATTCAAATTCATATAGAAAAAAAATATCTGACACCAGCAACTACGATCTTTGTACTTCAAATCCGTATAAATTTATAAAGTTGCCGAATAATAAACTTGATCCTGCATTTTCAAATTCATTTGCAGAGTTAGCAAAAAAACTAAATGTTGATGCTGTTATTATTATTGAAAACCAAATCTCAAATCCGGGATCATACGGTATCATAAATACAATTACGATGAATATGTATGGTTTTAATCCGGTTGAAACGGATGCATCTGCATTGCCGCAAAAAAAGCAATCCAAGTTTAATAATTTTATGTTGTACTCGTCTATAGAAATGGATTTGAATGCAATTGTTTCAGAATATGGCCAAAATAAAGAATTGATATATGAGAACTGTATTGGGTATGATCGATTACTGGATCTGATAATAGATAAACTTTATACATCTTATATGGATCGTACGAAAATAGCCCCTAAAAAAGCTTAAGCTTCGGCGCAGTTTTTACCAGCAATGTAACCGGTAGTCCAGGCCGCCTGGAAGTTGAAACCACCTGTGATACCATCGATATCCAGAGCTTCACCTGCAAAATACAAACCCTTGATGCGCTTTGCTTCAAGGGTTTTTTCATTAATATCTGCTAATGAAATTCCTCCACTGGTAACAAATTCTTCTTTGAAAGTAGTCTTTCCTGAGGCAGAAAGTTTGTATTTTTTTATGTAGGAAAATAAAAGCTGTAATTTTTTATTGCCAAGCTCTGCCCAGTTTTCAAATTCTCTTACTTCTGCCTGGTTGCAGAATAGTTCCCACAAACGTTTAGGTAATGAAAATGGAATTACATTCCGTACAAGTTTTTTCCCATTTTGCTCGCGGATGTTTTTTAAATCACCCTCAGAAATTTCGGGTTGATCAGCAAGCCAGTTGATTTGTACATCGAAGGTGTATTTTTTATCTGCAAGATCCCGGGCAGCAAATGCAGATAGTTTAAGTACGGCAGGACCGCTAATGCCCCAGTGGGTTATCAATAGAGGGCCTTTATAAGAGTAGTTTGTTTGAAGAATATTTACAGCTGCCGGATGAGATACTCCCATAAGATCTTTTAAAGGAGACCCCGGAATATTAAATGTAAATAAAGATGGAACAGGAGGGATGATTTGCAAATTTAATTTCTGAAGCCAATTGTAGTGGTGGGCTTGAGGATAGCCGCCGGTAGCCACAATAACTTTATCTGCAAAGAGCGGAGCAGGTTGATTTGCTGAAATAATATAAAATCCGTTTTCTTTTTTTTCTATTGAATCAACAGGGAATTTTGTACGTATTTCAATGTTGTGTTTGACAGCCTCACCCATGAGGCAATTGATAATGGTTTGAGAATTATCTGAAACCGGAAACATTCTCCCATCGGGTTCGGTTTTCAGTTTTACATTTCTTTTTTCAAACCATTCAATGGTGTTTTTATTGTTGAATGTTTTAAAGGCTTCCTGCAGAAGCTCTTTTCCTCGTGGGTAATTACCTGCAAAGTCTGCAATCGATTTGCATGCATTTGTTACATTGCATCTACCACCTCCAGAGACTTTGACTTTGGCAAGAAGCTTATCCGTTTTCTCAAATATAATGACCTTGTTTTTGGGATTAGAATCCGCGCAGGTAATCGCACTGAAAAAGCCAGCAGCACCACCGCCAATAACCGCAATAATCATCTTACCGTCTACGCTTTCTTTGACTCGTGTTTACGCCTAATACCCCAAATATTCCCCGTACAATTTCATGTACCAGTGTCCTGCCAACCTGCTTGGCAATTGGACTATTGATGGCCTCTTCAAAAGTACTTTTTTCAGGACGGGAACTTTTCCGGGGAGCCGCTTTCGTTTCTTCCGGTTCCGGTTCTTTTTCTTTTATAGCATATTTTTCATTCAGGATTTCATAAGCACTTTCCCGATCAACTTCCTTATTGTATTTGGAAACTAATTGAGAATTAGAAATGATTGAATCGATTTCACTTTCTGTTAAAATATCCATTCTGGATCTTGGAGCACAAAGTAATGTATGAGCCAGTGGAGCCGGAGTACCTTTTTCTGTTAAAACGGTAATGGCAGCCTCTCCAATACCCATAGAGGTTAACAACGTTTCCGTATCATAATATACAGAAAAAGGATAATTTTCTGAAGTCTGTTTAATTTGTTTGCGGTCAGCAGCTGTAAAGGCCCGAAGTGCATGCTGAACTTTAAGTCCTAATTGCCCTAATATCGATGCCGGAATATCCATCGGGTTTTGAGTACAAAAGAATATACCTACACCTTTAGATCGTATTAATTTGATAATCGTCTCAATTTGATTCAATAATGCATCTGAAGCTTCATTAAAGATTAAGTGTGATTCATCAATGAATAATACCAGTTTGGGTTTCTCCTGATCACCTACTTCCGGGAAGGTGCTGTAGATTTCAGACAAAAGACTTAGCATGAAAGT
The DNA here is from genome assembly GCF_051961495.1 of Cytophaga sp. Lineage (NCBI taxonomy): Bacteria > Pseudomonadati > Bacteroidota > Cytophagia > Cytophagales > Cytophagaceae > Cytophaga > Cytophaga sp. The sequence continues at coordinate 10,135 of NZ_JBQCDF010000023.1, forward strand.
AGAGAAAAGTTTCGGACGATCCTGAATATCTGTAACCTTCATAATGGAAACATACCCCTTGCCGTTTTTGTCTTTTCGTACTAAATCATCAACTTCAAATGAATACTCACCAAAAAACAAATCCGCCCCTTGTTGTTCAAGTTCAATTACTTTTCTAAGAATGGTTGAAGTAGAAGTTGAAGAAATCTTTCCATATTCTTTTTCAATATTAGCCTTGCCCTCATTGGTAATAAACTGGAGCAAACGTTTAAAATCAGATAAGTCCAATAATGGAAGACGTTCATCATCACAATATTTAAAGATGAGAGAAACAATGCCACTTTGTGTATCATTCAAGCCCAGGATTTTTGAAAAAAGTACCGGACCAAATTCGGATATCGTAGCTCTGAGCCTGATTCCTTTTTCTTTTGAGATACTATATAGTTCAACCGGAAAAGACTGAGGTTCATATGGGATTCCTATTTTAGCCTGGCGCTCTTCAATTTTACTATTCGTTGTTCCGCTTGCCCCAATTCCACTTAAGTCACCTTTGATATCCATTAATAATGTTGGAATTCCTTTTAGTGATAAGGATTCTGCGATTGTCTGAAGCGTTTTTGTTTTCCCCGTACCGGTAGCACCGGCTATCATACCATGGCGGTTTAATGTTTTTAAAGGAAGTTTTATAGTAGCATTTGGTTGGTTTTCGCCATTCAGAAGGGCGTTTCCTAATACAATGAAGTCGCCGGTGGTAGCGTATTTAGTTTGAATTTCGTTGATGAATGCTTGGGAGTTGTTTGCCATACTATTTATATTAGTTATTGTAAAAATACTAATTTATTTATATTGAAAAAGAGCTGTATTAAAAATAAGATTTAATTGTATTTTTTTTATTGGTGTTGAATTTATTTTACTGATTTATAAGTATATAAGTTAGTTTGAATTAAATTATATTAGAATATTTGTAGAATTGTAAAACTTTTTAACTTACTTTGCAGTATAAACAAGAAATAAGAAAAGTTTTATTTATGGAAATCTTTGTAAGTAAAAAAACAAAAGGAATTAAAAGTCAAATTGCAAACTTAGTTGCAATCGCTAAACTAGATGGTAATTTTTCAGTAGCCGAAAAAAAATTAATTTTCGAATTAGGTGAAAAAAATGGTTTAAGTAACGACCGCGTTAAAGAAATTATACGCAGTGAGGATCCTATTAAATTTAAAGCGCCTGAAAACGATTCATTACGTTTCGACAGAGTATACGAATGTGTACAGATGGTTCTAATGGAAGGTGGCAATGAAGAAGAAAAAATTGATTTCTGTACTGAATTAGCAATCAAATTAGGTATCCGTATGGCTGTTGCCGGTGTACTTGTTAAAAAGATTGTTGATGGTATTAAATCTAATAAAACACATGAAGTATTAAAGAAAGAATCAGCTGATTTTCTTTCCTTCTAATTTCGAAACAGATAATTATTTAAAGAGTCCCGATAGCTATCGGGACTCTTTTTTTATAATTTAGAAAAGAGCGAGGTTAATTCACCACTTAAAGAAGAAAGTTTTGTCGATTGGGTACTATTTAATACACTACTGCTTAATTTTTTTATAAGCGCATTGACAATGGAAGTTTTTGCAGAAGCGATTTCCGCAGTACTTTTTGTAGAGGACTTTAGTTTTAAAAATTCATTTCCGGCTTCATCAACAGCTGTTTTTACAGCAAGTTTCTGTGTGGCTGACAATCCAAGGTTTGTTGTGAGGTAATTTATATATCTGTTGTGGTTGTTTCAGAAGAAATTACTGAATATGGAGCGTTGTCGTTTAAACTTGTACTGTTCACCTCAAGGGAAATAAGAACCAAGGCTGCTAAAAGTGCGTAAGTTACCTTTTTCATATGTAGTCGTATTTATATTGAATATTTTGTTTTTTTTATGAAATTACAATGTTCTTAAAGCTTTTCAATAACTAACCCGATGAAATATATGAAACATACCTTTACCATTTTATTCATTAGTCTGCAGGCATTTTGTGTACATGCGGCCGATGTTGCCATTACCATCCAGAATTTTGCTTTTAGTCCGGCTTCTGTAAATGTAAGTGTGGGTGATGTTATTACCTGGACGAATCTGGATGCTACTACGCACTCTGTAGTATCTACTTTAGTGCCCGGTAGCGCTGCTACGTTTACCTCACCAAATCTGGCGCAGAATGCGACCTTCAGCTATACCGTGACTGCTGAAGGAAGTTATGCATATAAATGCGGCATTCACTCTTCTATGACCGGTGCATTTACGGCTGCTGTACCAACGCCGGTTATAAAGCCAACATTAAACATACAGGCATTATATCCCAACCCTTCTAATTCAACCGTTACTATTGAATCTCCTGAAGAGATCAAAGCCATTGAAGTTTATTCTGCTACGGGCGTATTAATTAAAAAAGAAACTTTCTCGACGGTTCTGCCAACGCTGAATGTTAGTGAGCTGGAAAACGGAACATACGTACTTCGGATTATCAGCAATGATGATAAGTTTGATACCAGACGGTTTGTGAAAATGTAACAGTAAAAATGATAAAAATAAAAAAGGACCGATAGCTATCGGTCCTTTTTTATTTTACATAACAACATTGACTATTTTATTCGGAATGACAATGACTTTCTTCGGAGCTTTTCCTTCAAGCCATTTCTGAACAATTTCATTTGCTAAAACTTGTTGCTCAACTTCTGCTGCTGGCATATCAACCGGCAGATTCAACTTCGCACGCATTTTTCCATTGATGGAAACCGGATATTCGTGGTTGCTTTCTACCAGGAATTTTTCATCCCAGGTAGGGTATGTTGCTGTTGAAACAGATTCTGTATGTCCGAGTAACGACCATAGTTCTTCTGCAATATGCGGAGCCAAAGGTGAAAGCACAATGGTTAAAGGTTCAAGCACTGCGCGCTTGTTACATTTAAGTGCACCGAGTTCATTCACACAAATCATGAATGTACTCACCGGTGTGTTGAATGAGAAACGTTCAATATCTTCTTCAACACGTTTTAATGTTTTATGCAGTACTTTCAATTCTTCAGCGCTTGGTTCAGCATCACTAACCTTAAAGTTGCTTGTTGCATCATGGAACAAGCGCCAGAAGCGGTTCAGGAATTTGTAGACACCTTCAATACCATTTGTGTTCCATGGTTTGGATTGCTCCAACGGAC
>NZ_JBQCDF010000024.1:0-6854 GCF_051961495.1 Cytophaga sp.
AAGAGCTGTGAGGAATGCGATGAGTAAAAAAGAATGTAGCTTCATAAAGGAAATATATGAATTATGAATTATGAATTATGAATTATGAATTATGAATTATGAATTATGAATTATGAATTATGAATTATGAATTATGAATTATATAAAAGTTATTTTTCATCAATTCCTAGCCTGTAATACCCGTGACAGCTCCTGCTGGTAAACCGGATTCAGATTCATGCCGTTGTGGTATTGAGGATCCAGCGTTACAAGCCTGTCTCCTGTTTTAAACAGTTCCTGTAATTTAAGAGACGAACCGTAATAAATAACTTCATCCTGTTTACCGTGGAAGATTAGTACCGGACAAGCGACTTTGGTTATGTACTCATCGGTGCGAAGCTTATAACGAATCATAAAGGAAGGCATCAATTTAATATATTGATGCGCCAGATCCACCATGCTGTAGTAAGGAGCCAGCAGGATCAATAAGCCGGGTTTATTGGTTGAACTCAGATGCGTAGCAGGCCCAGTGCCGATAGAATAACCGATCACTACAATTTTTTCTTCTGCATACTCGCGTTTTAATGAATCATAAACAATCTGAACATCCGAGAAGAGTTGCTTTTCACTTTCAATTTTCCCCTGGCTTTTACCATAACCTCTGTAATCAAGAATAAAAAAATCGTAGTTGTTCTTTACATACATCTTTGCCAGATCGCCCCATGAGTCAAGTGCTCCGGAGTTGCCATGCAGATAAAAGATCAACCCTTTGCTTGAATCAGCTTTAAACAGCAGGCCATTCAGTTTCGTCTTTTCATCTACCTGTATAAAACGTTCCTCAAAAGGTTGGTCAAAGGTAAAGGTATAATCTGCCGGTAAAGTCGTCGGAAAGAATAACATCTTTTCCTGACTGCAGGAAACAAACAAAGAAGCAACTCCCATTACTATGATTATAATTCGAAAATAATTCTTCCGCATAAAGGTATGAAAATGTTCTGAACGAAAATGTATTCTAATCCATCTGATGCAGGTTCCACACATTCCCGTCCGGATCGGTTATAGCAGAGAATTTTCCCCAGGGCGTAACATCAATCTCTCCTGTTGCGATTCCGTTTTTATTCAGTCGGCTAATATCCGCATCTATATCATCGGTAGCAATGGTCATACCTGTTAGGCAACCAGCCGGCATCTGTGGAAACCAATTAACCAGCGTGATACAGGTGCTACCTTCGGGAAAGCGCAGCTGGATCCATGTTTGCGTATCACTAAAGGGTGCTTCAACAACGAGCTCCAGTCCCATCTTTAAATAAAAGGCCTTGGACTTTTGCGGATCGGTTACAGGTACTGAAACAATTTCGATTGCCTTCATTCAATATTGTTTTTCATTACAGTGTCAGGCCTTCATTTTTTGTGCAGCTTCCATGCACCACAGCAATTCTTTAACAAACACATCGGCACGTTTATCGGTAGCAGCTTTATCTTTAGGGACGCCGGCCTCATTAAACGCTTCTTCTACCTTTGGTACCGGAAACATGGCAGGAACTGTCCAGGCCCGTATTTTCCAGAGTGAGAACTGCAGGGAGGTAATCACCTGGGTGCCTCCAAAAGGCCCGGCCGATACAGTGGCAATAGCTACGGGCTTGCGATGCCATTCATCATACAACAGGTCAACCACATTCTTCAATGCTGCCGGATAACCGCCGTTGTATTCCGGAGTTACGATCAATACACCATCTGCTGATTTAATCTTTTCTGCAAATGCAAGTGTTTGCGGAGTCGGATTGGTTTGAAATCTCAGCCGTTCATTAAATACCGGAAACTGATATTCGTTCAGATCCACGATCTCTGCATCAGCCAGTTTATTGTCTTCAATGTACTTTCTAAAATACAGGGCCACACGATTGCTGTTTCTGCCCAGCCTCACACTTGATGAAAGAATTACGATCTTGCTCATAGGTAATCCATTAAAAGATTTATGTTTTTTGTTGAATTCTTCCTGAACAAAAATCAGGAGAAAGTATAAATAAATGAACCTACGGGTTAAGTTCAATTTTTTTAAGAACATAGTCAACAAATCCGCAGAATAACTCCCAACATTTATTGAATAATCTATACCTGTACCCGTATAAGAATTTTACCCATCGTATGTTTCCCCTCCATTTGTATGTGTGCTTTATCAATATCTTCAAATCCATATATAGCTGAAATATGCGGCACGAGTTGTTTGTTATCAATCATTTCCACCAGTTTCTTCAGTATAGTCCTGTGCCTTCCTGTTGCGCCGGAAACATTCATAAACTCATAACTGATGCTGATATTTTTCAGCAGATTAGCATATCCTGTAGCAGCATCGAAACTCACCGGAAGAATGGTACAGATATGTCCGCCGCTACGCAAACAATCTATGGATTGAGTAAATGTATCTCCACCTACCGTATCAAGGATATAAGCCAAACCTTCTCCATTAGTAATTGTATCAATACGATCCTTTAAATTTTCAGTTTGATAATTAATAACATGATCAGCTTTCAGGATGTGCTTACAAAACTCAATAGACTCCGGCCGGCTTGCAGTTGTGATTACCTTACAATGCATATGCTTGGCCAGCTGTACCGCTATGTGCCCTACACCGCCTGCACCTGCATGGATTAATATAGTATCGTTAGACTGGATCTTAAGCTTATCATGCAAGGCTTCATACGCAGTGATACCCACCAAAGGAATGGCTGCACCTATCTTCGGATCCAGCTGTTCAACCTTTAAGCAACGGATTGCTTTTACAACAACATATTCAGCATTGGCACCAGCAAAAAACGGATCTGGAGAAGCAATGATGGTATCGCCTGTATGCAGGTCATTTACAGCATCTCCTGTATCAACGATGGTGCCGTAAACATCATAGCCCAGTGTAACCGGAAAACTTCTTCGGGAATTAGGTATGGACCGTATGCGGCAATCAAGCGGATTAACACTGGTATACTGTACATGCACCAATGCTTCATCGGATTGAGGCGTTGGAATTTCCTGCTCTATTACACGAAATACATCTGCTGCATTTCCGTTTTGAATAATAACATTTGCTTTCATCTTTTTTCCAGTAAAAATATTTCCTGAATCTGAAAACAGCGTTATTCAAACGGCAGTATTATGTATCTGATCAGTATTTTCTCAGATCAGAAGGCCGCATGCCAAATTTCCGTTTAAAGGCATTGGAAAAACTTCCTGTATTTTGATATCCGCAGGCAATCGCTACTTCCTCAATAGAATCAGTCGTTTCAAGAAGTAACGTATAAGCTTTTGAAAAATGTACATCTACCTGGTATTCAAAAACCGGTTTATGAAATTCTTCCCGGAACATCTTCTTCAATTTAAATGTATTCATACCGACTTCTTTTGCCAGTACCTCAATGGAAATATAAGTAACCGACTGATCCAGCAATTCCTTCGCTGCATAGATCTTCTCCCGGTCGCTGCCTGATTTGAGTAAGCGGTAATGGTTATAGTTGAGACTTGTTGCGGCAAAGGCATATAATTGATCAAGCATGGTCTTCTCAATAAATATGTTCGCTAAAGCCGGATGAACATCCCTGAAATGATTTGGATTTTTAAACAGGCCTGCCTGTACCGGAGACATTGGGATTTCCATGATACTGCTTTTAAATACATGCGCAGAAAACTGATTGATCTCTTCAATCATTGCTTGTGAAAAATGTAAATGAATAAGATTGTATTCTGTGTCTTCCTTCAGCTCGGAAAAGTAGGTTCCTGTATTTGTTTTGTATAATAGGACCTTACCCGCGTTAAAAGAATACATGTGTTTTTTATTCTGATAACTTTTAGAAAATCCATCAAGACATAAAACCATTTTATAAAACGATGCCTGGTAGTTTACCTGAAGTTGTAAAGATTCGCGGGTCTTAAAATGAAAAGCGTGTAAAGACGAACCTAATATACCTGCATGACTTGTTTCTTTATAATAGTGACATCCGTATGCTCCTGCTTCCGGTTCCTGTCTTTGTATCTTCATAAATATATAATATTTATACAATAAAAAACGTCCGGCTTCTTAGTTTCTAAGCGTCCGGACGTTTCGATCTTGCTCATCATTTTTTAGTAACTGCGCATTTTTTCAAATGTTCTGTCCAGTGTGCTTACTAATTTATCAATAGCACCACTTACAGATGCTTCAACGGTATCGGCGTGATGTGTAACAGCTATCGGTTTCAGTCCTTCTACACGTGCTTCCAGCATGCAGCGTTTATCATTTCCTCCGCTTTTACTGCTGTTCTCATCCGAAAGGTGTACTTCAATACGTGTAATGTTCTCACTAAAACGATCTAAAGAATCAGAGATCATGGAACTCATGTAGCTGGCAGTACGATCATTACCAGCTATGTTTTTGTCTGTGTTGAATTGAATAGTCATCGTATTGAAAATTTGGTTAATCTTATTATAAATCTATAACTGGTTTTACGAGACAAAGAAGTCTGCGGTTGTCTGTTTAGCTGGAAATTATCGACAATAATTCTTGAAGCTGAAGTAATAAAGCTTTAGGACACCCTTGTGCCTGCCTATTTTTTTATCTGTTTTACCTTCAGTTCAGGATCGCCTTTATGAGGAGGTTTTTTATTAAAATCTTCATTGGTTTTAGCTTCGTTCAGAGAACCTTTACCGGTGCTTTTTGAAGACGAGGGTCGTGTATTTGCGCGTTGAGCCATATTCCATATGTTTGGTTGATGATTAAATATGTGTCATTCCATTTAAAAATAAAAATCAAATGCGTTGAATATGTGATTTTTATAAAACTCTTCAAGAATTCTGTAATTTTTATCTTTTGTTAAATTAAAATATTAAAACTAAGCAAAGGCTTTGAATGTATTAGTTCTGACATAATCTCATCTGGCCTGATCAACTCATTAATTATCAAATTTTATTATTAAATTGATTTTTATTCAAAAACCAGATCTAATGAAAAAAAATATTTTAGCCTTACTTATTTTCACGGCAGTGTTTACAATCAGCGCCTGCAAAAAAACTTCCGATCCGGCTCCGGCAAACCAAACCGTTACAACCAAACCAGTAGCCTCAAGTACATTTACTAAAAACGGATTAACAGTAACTTTCACCAATACTTCAACCAGCGCTCCAACTTCATACAGTTGGAATTTCGGAGATGGAAGCGCAGTTTCTACCGAGATCAACCCTGTCCACACTTATGCAACCGCAGGAACCTATACAATAGTGCTTACTGTAACCAATGCTGGCGGCAGTTCCACTCAATCTCAGACAATCACCGTTGCAGAGCTTCAACCCGCAATAGCCTCCAGTACTTATACAAAAAAAGGTTTAATTGTAACATTCACGAATACATCCAGCAATTCTCCTACTTCTTACAGCTGGAATTTTGGTGACGGAACTGTGGCTTCAACGGATGTCAATCCTGTACATACTTATTCAGCTGCCGGGACCTATACCGTAACACTCACTGCCACTAACAGCGACGGCAGTAATACGCAGACTCAATCCATCACCGTAACACAACTTAATGCAAGGATCCTGGCAGTTTCATTAAGACCAAGTTCTTTTTATACTGTAACAGCAGATAAAGATGGGACAGATCCGGATTTCTATTTTACAGTCTCCGGTTCAATTGTATACACATCAGATGTTGCTTACAACATACCTTTAAGTTCGCTTCCTTATACATGGACCTTAAGTACTCCATTTGAAATTCCGGCAAGTAAATTTTCTAAAGGCCTCTTTATTCATATGCTGGAATACGACGATGCCAATAATTCAGATAATTTAGTTTCCGAAGGTTATGATCTGTCTAAATACCCTACATATCCTTCCAAGATAAGGCTTAACAATACAGCACAATGTACAGAGCTGACTGTAGAATGGTATGAATAAGAAGTAGTTTCTATAGCATAAAATAAAACAGCCTGTGGTTTAAACCACAGGCTGTTTTATTTTAATGCGTTTCGCATATCGGAAATAATATGAATTTTACCCATAAGACAAAATATTTATTTACCTTGTATGCATCCTTTAGGTATTGGCTAAGCATAGAATGAATTTTATTTTCCCCGGTCTATTAAAAGCTTTTTTGATTCTATTCGCATACGTATGCACGCTGCATATAAGCGCCGGACAGGATTCTACCCGCACAAAAAAAGACAGCATAGCACAAACGGATATTGTAGAAGTATTGTTCAAAAAACATTACGAAAAGCAAACCATTAAAATCAAAAAAAATCAAAAAGTATATTTCACCCTGTTTCCTGCTGTCGGATATACACCGGCAACAAGCCTGGCCGGCGTGCTGGCGGCAAACGTTGTTTTTTTTACCGGAGATCCTAAAACTACCTATGCATCTGTAATGGCAACCAGCGCTGCTTACACAGCCAACAAACAATTCGTATTCCCCATCCGGTCAAACATCTGGTTAAAAAATAATTCATGGAACCTGATCGGCGACTGGCGATTCATGAAATACCCGCAAAATACCTACGGGCTGGGCGGAGCAACAGAAAAAACAGATGCCAATCTGATTGATTACAGCTACATACGTTTTTACCAATCTGCCTTAAGAAATGTTTATTCCAAGCTATACATGGGCGGCGGTGTAAACTTTGATTACTTCTACAACATCAAAGAGAACTGGACCGGGTCAGAGCCGAGTGATTTTGATACTTACGGCGTTGGTACCGCATCTACATCTATTTCAGATGGCTTGAATATCCAGTGTTTATGGGACAACCGGAAAAATACCATCAACCCCGAAAAAGGCAGCTATGTAAATTTTGTGTATCGCTTCTATCCTTCCTTCATGGGTAACACTACTCCATGGGCTTCTATTTATGCTGATTTCA
>NZ_JBQCDF010000025.1:0-16098 GCF_051961495.1 Cytophaga sp.
AGGAGACTTGGGAATGATCTGGCCGCTGCAGGTTCTGCCGGCTATATAATATTTTTGTACCGTAGCTAAATCACCAATATTACAATTGGGATACGCAACGGTATAACATTTCTGCGTGGTAATTTGTGTATTGATGGTTGCCTGTGAATTTTTTAATTCCGTATCCTGATTGGCAACCGATAAGTCCGGCAGATTACTATGGGTTACTGTATGGCTGGCAATCTCATGTCCCGCATTCGCAGCTGTGCGCATATTGTTCCAGTTTGGATTCATGTTCTGCGTTACCGCAAATATGGTAGCCTTAAAACCATAATTATTTAACAGAGGAATGGCAACCGGAATCTGGTTGCTGGTATTATCATCAAAGGTGTATGTAACTGCTGCCGGTTTAAAATCCTTCCAGGTACCTACCTGGTATGCAGCCGGAACCTGGGCTTTTAACTGTGTAGAAAATAATGCACAGCAAAGAATGGCAAGCAAAACAAGAAATTGTTTTTTCATATTGAACGACGGTTGAATAAACATACGCATGCAAAACACTGATTTAAATCTTCTGCACGGTGTAACAGCGGTTATCTGTTACAAACATGTTAGTAATAATCAGATGGAATAGGTTAAGTTACAGATTCTACGAATTGTCATTAAAAAAGTAAACAGACCCTGTAAAGAAAGTCCAAAATAGTCCCGGAATCGTTAAACAACACATGCCAAAATGACAAAAGGCTTTTAAAACGGGCTTTTGTCAAACAAATGCCTTGAATTATATTTTTATATAGCTATAAAGAATTTATGCATATTACCATTTTCAATATCGATATCGATCAGATAAAGTCCATTTTCAAGAATACTTGTACCAATCATATACACTACCGCTGATACTTTCAGGAATACAATGTTCGCATGGCTACCGGGTTCGAAAAACATGACGAAGCATTTTTTAACAACAGTCAGCATTTGTTATAACGGTATAAGACCAACAGCAGCTGTTGATGTTAATGCTGGTTCTATGCAGCAGAAGCAAAGATTATCGCTATGCGCGTACTATAAGACAAATACCTGGCATACTCACCGACTGTTTTTCGGACACTAAAAAATACAGGTCCGAATTGTTTCAGTATTTCAAAATAAATGTTATATTCAGTAATATAGAATCGTTTTTATGCCGGATAAAAAAAATGTTCCTCCCGGAGCCCCCATGTTTGGTGACATCAGCAATACAGAAGAAATATTTCGTACAGTAGCAAACAGTCTGCCTGCGTTGATCTGGATGTCTGGCCCGGATAAGCTGCATCATTTTTTTAACAAAAGCTGGCTTGATTTTACAGGGAGAACACTGGAAGAAGAAACAGGAAATGGCTGGCAAAAGGGCATCCATCCTGAAGACCTTAATGCATACCTTCACACCTATCTTTCTGCTTTTGATAAAAAAGCCCCCTTTGATATTGAATACCGGCTGAGAAGATATGACGGTGTCTATTGCTGGATGCTGGACAAAGGCTCTCCGCATTTCAGTACAGAAAATATTTTTTTAGGATACACCGGCGGTTGCATGGATATTCATGCCCAGAAAGAATTTTCCATCGAGTTGGAGAAGCAGGTTTATAACAGAACCAAAGAGTTACAACAGATCAATGAAGAGCTGATAAAAAGCGAAGAGCGCTATCACCGCATGGTTGAAGAAGTTGAGGAATATGCCATTTTATCCTTAACAAAAGAAGGCATCATTGAAAACTGGAACAAGGGCGCGGAAAAAATTAAAGGTTATAAAGCAGAAGAAATTATCGGGCAGTATTTCAATGTATTTTATACACCTGAGGACAGGAGAAGTGGCCTGCCGGAAAAACTATTAAATGACGCAAGAGAACATGGAACCGTAAAGCACGAAGGCTGGCGAAGACGAAAAGACAACAGTCGTTTTTGGGGTTACGTTGTAATCACCGCGTTGTTTGACATGAATAAAAACATCATTGGTTTTTCAAAGGTAACACGTGACCTGACCGATAAAAAACTTGCTGAGGACCAATTAGCAGAAACCAATAAAGAATTAAAAAACAAAACCAATCAGCTGCTCGAAGCTCAACATCTCACACATATGGGCAGCTGGGAATGGGATATCCGGGAAGATAAAATTACCTGGTCAGATGAGCTCTACAAAATATTCGGCTTAATTCCTTACGAAATTGAACCCAATTACCTCAGCTTATCCAGCTTCATCCACCCCGATGACCAGCCTTTGCTGCATGAAGTGGTTGAACAGGCAATCAAACAACACAAACCCTATCATTTTATACATCGCATCATCCGGCCGGATGGCACAGAACGTATACTCAGCGGCAGAGGCAAAGTTTTTACCGATGACACAGGAAACGTCATACGGCTTGCAGGAACCGCTCAGGATATTACCGAACAAAAGAATTATGAGCTTGAGTTAAAGGAAAGTGAAGAACGCTTCCTGAAAATTTTTCATAACAATCCTGTTCCCATGACCTTCGCTGAAATCAAAACAAACAAGATAAAATATGCCAATAATTTATTCTGTTCTGTTTTTGGCTATACACAGGAAGAAGTTGTCGGACGCACAACAGAAGAGCTGCAGCTTCTTTCTCCGGAAGAAAATGCGCGTGTGATCGGTATTATACTGGAAACGCTGCACGAAACCCGAAGTGTAGAAGAACTACAGCAGCTTTCCGTAGAAGAAACCGAAGAGCTGCTTGTACGGTTAAATCAATCAGATGCCATCCGGAATATTGAAATTCTATATACGAGAAAAAACGGCGAACAATTCCCGGCCATTGTCTCGTATGAAGTTATACGGATCGGAAATGAAAAATATACGATTACTTCGTACCAGGATATCACGGAACGGAAAAAAGTAGAGCTGCTGCTTAAACACCAGAATGAAGAGCTTGCTAAAATGAATAATGAATTAAAATCCTTTGCTTATATTTCCAGCCACGATCTGCAGGAGCCTTTGCGAAAAATTCAAACCTTCGCCGGGAGAATACTTGAAAAAGAATATGCAAATTTATCTGAAAGCGGCAGAGAACAGTTCACCCGTATGCATGACGCGGCAAAGCGTATGCAACGCCTGATTACAGACCTGCTCGATTACTCGCGCATGAGCAGCGAGAAACGTATATTTGAATTTACAGACCTTTCTACGATTATAACTGAAATCAAAGAAGAACTGCATGATGATCTGATAGCAAAAAATGCAGTGATCGAAACCGGAAAAATGTGCTCCATCAATATTATTCCATTTCAGTTCAAACAACTGATGAATAATCTTATCAGCAACTCATTAAAATTTTCAGATCCTGAACGCCCTTTACGCATCACTATAAAATCAACCTTTGCCAAAGGCCATGCCTTCAGCAATCCAAGGTTATTCCCGCACGTAAACTATTGCAAGATAACTGTAGCCGACAATGGTATCGGGTTTGATCCGCAATACAACGAACGTATTTTTGAAGTGTTCCAGCGATTGCATGGCAGCGACAAATACAAGGGCACAGGCATCGGACTGGCCATTGTGAAAAAGATTGTCGACAACCATGTCGGAGTCATTACTGCCAGCGGAAAACTAAATGAGGGTGCGACGTTCCACATTTACATTCCTGAAAAATCACTATAATCCCGGAGTACCCTTCCCTGTCGTCAGATACTTGAACAGACTACCTTTGATATAATAATCCCAGCCTTTGGAACAGCCATCATAACACTGTATTTCAGGCACCAAACCAATATGTGTAAAATCAATATGTGTCTGATTATTTTTGCGTGAGAGTTCAAAAACAATCTGTGTATTTGTCCATTCCTGCTGCTTCTCAACAAAAGTCAGTTTACTGTCTGTTACCAGCCATACGATTTTTTTATCCGGTATAAGTTCGGTGACTTTTTGTGTTGAAAGATGTACATCACCAAACTGCACGGTAAAAACATCATTTACTTTTGCTGAATCGCCTTTCAGCTCATCTGTCCACCAAGCTGTCACACGATTGATCTTTTGAAATACTTCGTGCAACGGTGCATCCACGGTAAGTGAAATTTTATAGTCCTGATTCTTCATGTGTGAATTAAGCGTATAATCTGATTTTCTATAAGGCACTTGCTGCAAATTTATTTGGCTGCAAGTCTTTCTTCATCTGCTGTTCTTGGTTTGTTTTTACCATTTGGCATACCTTTACCAGTAGTGATCAGATTGTACAAACTTTCCTGTATATACTGTGTCCATGCGTTCTGGCAAATAGAAAAACATTCAAATTCAGGTACGAGTCCGACATGCGTTACACGGATCAGTGTCTTATTATCCTTTTTAGAAATTTCAAAAACAACTTTTGTACCTGTCCATTCACTGCGGTCTTTTGTGAATTTGAAATAATTGTACTTCACAAACCATACAACCTTTTCGTCCGGAATAACTTCAGTAAGCTTGATCTGTGCATAATGCACATCTTCGTACTGATATGTAAATTCATCATTCAGCTTTTCTGTATTGCCTTCAATGTCTTCAGACCACCAGCCACGTGGGTTGTTGATGGCGTTGAACGCTTCCTTCGGACTCTGGTCTACCAGGATACTTGTTGTAAAATCGGCTGAGCTCATATTTTCCCGCGGTTTAAAAGTTAATATATATGCAAAAATACTTGGCTGGCGGCATAGATACATCATACAAAATAGACATCATGCAGGGTTGATTTGGACAAAATAATCCTGCATCTTTATAAAAAGTTTTTGCCATGAAACATGTTACAATTGTTGTTCCAACAGGGAATGTTAACCTGAGCAGTATCACAGGTTCATATGAAATCATGACCCGCGCAAATGCTTATTGGCAACGCATCGGAAATCCTGCCATGTATGAAGTACAGCTGGCGTCTTTTGAAGAAGAAATCAAATCGAATGTGGGATTCTTTTCACTGCATCCTTACCCGATAAAAAAAATAAAAAAAACGGATCTGATCATCATTCCTTCCCTTTCCTATGATTATGCAAATGTATTGCAGGATAACGCGGCATTGATCCATTGGATCCGTGAACAACACAAAAATGGTGCGGAAGTGGCAAGTATTTGTACAGGCGCATTCCTGGTGGCCGCAACAGGTTTACTGGAAGGAAAAGTCTGTTCAACACATTGGAACGCAGCCAATGATTTCAGAAGAATGTTCCCGGATGTGCATCTGCAAACGGATAAGCTTATTGTTGCAGAAGAGCGTATTTATACCAATGGCGGCGCATACTCCTTTTTGAACCTGATTCTATTTCTGGTTGAAAAATACTTTGACAGAGACACGGCCATTTATTGTTCCAAAGTTTTCCAAATTGAATTTGAACGGAATTCGCAATCTCCGTTTGCTATTTTCCAGGCACAAAAAAATCATGGAGATACATTGGTCGAAAAAGCCCAAACCTATATTGAAAAGAATTTAAATGAAAAGATTTCCTTCGAAACCCTTGCATCTACGCTGGCTACCAGCAGACGCAATTTCGACAGACGTTTTATCAAGGCTACAGGCAATACACCTGTAGAATATTTACAGCGTGTTAAAGTTGAAGTCGCGAAAAGCATTTTAGAAAAAGGGAAGAAAAGTATTTTTGAAGTTATGAATGAAGTAGGCTACTCAGACGACAAAGCTTTCCGGGAAGTGTTCAAAAAAATAACCGGCCTGTCGCCATTGGATTACCGCTCAAAATTCAGCAAAGCCGCATAATTCATAATTCATAATTCATAATTCTTTTTACTGTAATATCTGATCAGTTTCCATTGGTTGCTCCTGGTGTCCATGTCGCAGATCAGTTGCTTGCGGGTATAGGAATCCAGCTCAAAAATTCCACCTGTTGTATTTTCAGCCTGTTGAAGCACATCCAGGCAAACGAGGCCACGGGCACCAATCAAGGATACAAATGCTGCAAACCGCTTTTTGTTTGATACAGAAAAATCTGTCTGCTCAAGTAAAGTAAGCACTTCGGAAAATAAAGACACATACAATTTTCTCAGCGATTGAATAGACTCTGTTGTTGTTGCCAGTGTTTTAATAAATTCCTGGTGGTCTTTATATACATCAAAGATATCATTCTCCAGCTGGCCAAGCGCGCCTAAAGGGTATAGTAATTTATATTCATCTGCAGCAATCGCTTCTTCAAATACCGACCTGTAAAAAAGTATGGAAATACCGCCCTTCCGGAATGTGATCTCTTTAATTTCTTCCTTGCTGATCGAACTGTTCTTTTGTCTTTCGCTCAACACCTGCGCGTCAAAAACTTTGTTGAAATATTCTTTGATCAGCGCCGGGTTATTTCCGTTAAGTGCCTTCCTGTAAAAACAAAGGAAGAGCGCTTCATGAGCATTTGCAGGCAACGCTGCCTCAGGCGTATTGATCAGCTCCAGAATATGCGCTTTCGTCATATTCTTTTCATCAAAAAAATCATCGAACAAACCTGTTAATGCGCCTAAATACGTTAATTGATGGCGCTCTGTAGCTGTCATCTGTTTTCCTCTCAGCAAACAAAACCCTTCGCCCAGGAAAGCCGGTACAGCCAACCCATAATAAGACATGATTTTGTTCACATCCTTATCGGTTAAACTGTCGTCCCGATTGACCTCAGCCAAATCAAGGGAAACAGACGCAGCCATAAACTTTTTCTGTTTTTGAATATTCGTCCGGAAAGACTGAATCAATTGGGGAAGGCGTATTATTTTACCAGGTGAAATATTCATTAGATGAACTATATATCGTTCTGAAAATTAATCTTCTTTGACCAGTTTGTGTACTTCGTTAATAAACCTGTATTGCCAGTCTTTTCCTAAAGCAGCAGCATATGAGGTAAATGTATGTTTATTGTGCTGATCAATCTCCTCTGCAACGGCAGGAGCTCTTTTATAACTCCGGAATGTTCCAAGCCGGGTTGAAAACTCAAGATTAATATTGAATGATTCTGCAACCTGTTTATAAGCTTGCATACGCACATATGCATTTTCAATGCTTTCACTTCCCCATCCGCTGACAGGAACAATCCATACAGGTAATGACTCATTGTGTACATAAGCCTGGTCTGTTACCAATGTATTATCCATCTAAATTGTCTTTTACTTTTTACGTCCGGTGAAACGTATCACACTGCCTGTGCCGCTGTGAAATTCACCTTCGTTCAATTCGATTTCTTTTTCTGTTAATTCAATAATATCGTAATCCGGAAAATCAGCACGGATTTCTTCAACAGAAAACAGCATGTCTGTTTCTTTCGGCCCGCCTACTTTTTCGTTCCGTGCAATGTATTCCAGATGCTTTTTACTGAATGCCTCAAAGATCAGAATGCCACCTTTACGCAGCAAATGATTTAGTTTTCTGTGATAAGCGGATTTGATTGTTGCGGGAAAGTGCGCATAGATCAAGGCAATGGCATCAAACTGTCCGTATGTATAGGTAAGCTCGTCAAGAATCACCAACTGATAATCTATTTCAACATGATTCTTAGCTGCCAGCAGCTGTGCTTTCTTTTTCCCTTCCCTGCTGATGTCAAAAGCTGAAACTTGCCAGCCACGTACAGCTGCAAAAACAGCATTTCGTCCTTCACCTTCCGCGGGAAATAGTATTGTACCGGCAGGTAACATTTCTATCTGCTGTTTTAAATAATCATTGGGTTTTTCTCCGTAAGCAAAGGTTTCTTTGCTGTATCGTTCATCCCATCGCTGCGTCCATGAATCCTGCATACTGACTGCTGTGAATTGTATAATTCCTTTTACAAATCGTGTAATGTATTATCCTTCAGGGATACGTATGTTTACACATCGTAAAATACAAATTACCATGTAAAAAAACGACCTGATTCGGATAAAATCTTGAACGAACTGCCAATTATGAAAACTTCTTCCGGATATAATTTAACAACCATCATCAACAACATTCCGCTGGCGTATGATGACACAGGCACAGGAGATGTTCCGCTGATTTTTTTGCATGGTTATCCATTTGACAGAACCATGTGGAAAAATCAATTCGAATATTTCAAGTCCGTTACACGTGTTATTGCGCCTGATTTACGAGGCTTTGGCGGCTCAAAGGATGAAGAAACATCTTTAAACATCGATTTGTTCACCGTTGATCTGATCGCGTTTATGGATAAGCTGCGTATCCGCAAAGCGATTCTCTGCGGACTTTCCATGGGTGGCTACATAGCACTTAATGCGATTAAAAGATTTCCTGATCGTTTTGAAGCATTGATTCTCTGTGACACCCAATGCATTGCCGATACAGCTGAAGCAAAAGAAAAACGCTACGCTTCCATAGAAGCTATAAAAGCAAACGGATCAGATACCTTTATCAAGGATTTTATTAAAAAGATTTTCCATCCGGATTCATTCAGGACGAAAAAAGAAGTAATCGGTGGCTTGCACCAGGTAATGTCTGCACATTCAGATAAGATCCTGATTGCCGGGTTAAAAGCACTTGCGGAACGTAGTGAAACCTGTTCTGCCTTACATAACATCAATGCTCCTACGCTGATCCTCTGCGGCGACGGTGACCAGGTGACACCCGTTACAAAATCTGAAATGCTGAATAACGATATACAGGGTTCTGTATTTCGTGTAATTGAAAAAGCAGGACATGTATCCAACCTCGAACAACCGGAAACATTCAATACGCATATCTTATATTTCTTAAACGCGTTGAATACGATTGAACAGCTGAATGAAAAACAGGTTGGTATAAACTGAGATTTGAATGACAGCTGTATACAGATACAGCTGCTTTATCTTTTTTGTTCAATCATTTTTTTACCGTCCCAGCGGTAATATTTTTTAATATCCTTATTTGTTCCGGTAACCGGATTCCCTTTCTTATCGAAGATTTCATTACCATCTTTATCTGTTAGGATTCCATACTCATATTCATTATAGATAATATCCTGCGTTTGAGGATCTGCCGGAAAATAGACATGGCTTTCGGATCCGGCCTCTATTTCACCATCATCAATATATTGACTGGTTTCAATCAACCCGTCAAATGTTCCATTGGCATCAATCAAATATTTTTGTTTATCCGAACAACCACAGCAATTGCCATTGCTATTGAGATAGATAACCAGATCTGTATTTTCCCAGTTCACTGAATTCACTTGTCCAATGTAATCCGGAATGAATTCCGGTACTGAAAATGTATCCAGGTATTTTTTCTGTTCTAAATTGTATTTATAAATAACCGTAGTCTCATTTTTTCCCTGCACATAATATTTCAGATTTTTATCCGAAGAAGATATGAATGAAAATAACGCAACATCTTTGGTACGCAGATAAACAGTATCTTTATTTAACTGCACTTCCAGCCAATCTGTTACTTCACTGTTTAATACCGGTATTAAAGGCGTGTTGAAAGCAAACATCTTAAGTACCTTGCTCGCTGTATCCGGCTTTGAATAAACAGGAGTCTGTACAGAAAATGTTACCGGTGCTACAATCTTTTTATAATACATTACATATTCTTCCGGCTTTAAGGCTGAATCCGATGCAGGCTCTTTCCAGGAAGAGTCCGGTATAGCTGCAGACTTTAGGGCAGTGTCTGCAGCTGAAGCATGTGTATCTTCACCGGTTGCTTTATGCTCTGAACAGGAACAAAGAATCAGTCCTGCTAAAAAAATGCAAATGGTTTTAATCGTTGTCTGTTTCATTTTCTTAAAATATTTCCGGTTGACTTATCCAGCGATTTCTATTTATGAATCAGTTTCCCAAATCCGGTTGATTGCAGAAATGCTTCTGTAATCTTCACCTGATCCCTGCGGCCTTTGCTGATTGCGTACTTTCGTTTTTCCGGAAAAATACGGATCCAATATTCCTTTACAAGATTAATGCCAGTTAGTATGTACGGCACTGCTATATAGGTTGTCCATGGAAGGAACATGCGTTTGCAGGCATGATTACCCAGGTAAAAATAATTGAAACCCAGATAGATTTTGACAAGAATCTTTTTCTGCCAGAGCTTTTCGGGAAATGTTGCCGTGAGCGGCGCATCCTTCAGCGCGTGCGCCAGGGCTATGGTATCGGCATCGGCAGGCGGCTGTGTCATTGTCCATTTATAAAGGCTTTGAATGGCTTCTTCTTCTGTTTCGGGTAAAAGCGTATAATCAATACCAATCAAATGTCCTATGTATTTCCACAAATGAAAAACACCTTTCATTTCTTCCTCTGAAGGTCTGTAACCCAGCATGTACAAGCCTTCCAGGAAGACCAGTGAAAAGCCGAGATACGTAGCAACCATATCCCCTTCGTTTACAGGAATTCCCCACTGATCATCACTCCAGTCTGGTGATTTACGGGTATAGTAGCGCGCAAGTGCATGAATGATCCGTACGCGGATGGCAGCATTGAAGCCTACGGCTCCGGGCTTCAGTGCATGATCACCGGTAACATCCACCCAGAACGCAACAGTTTCTGCAAGACGTTTCGCCGGCCCTGCCTTTAAGGCACCGGTAAAAATCAATGGTTTATTAATGGCTGCCGATTCATAACCACCCATTAGTGAATAGTTACGCAGGGTAATCAGTGCATAGAGCCCGGTACGCTGACAATACTCCGCACCTTTCTGCAGTAAAGCAGCATCAACCCATGAAGGCAGTATACAGGCATTGGTATAGAGTTCACGCAAAGAAGCAGGAATCTCCGGCACAGCTTGCAATCCTTCTTCCAGCAACGCATCAAGCAGTGCATGTCCTTGCTTATGGCCCATGCCTGCAAACAGATCGTTAACAACCTGATCGGCCTGCGTATCACATTTCAGATATAAGGTATTAAATGCATGAATGTCTGCCTCTGAAGGTATGGTACCAATCTTTTTCAACATGTTTCGTCCGGCAGGTTCTTTCCAGTGTTGAGAAAAACCCGGCGATGGATATTGTATTCGGGTAAGTGGCATGCCTGCTAAGGTACAATATATTCGTATGCCAATCCAGTTGTAGGATTCCGGAATTCAGAAGAAAATAATCCCTCTTTATGAGAATATCTATAATATTCTGTCATAATCCTGTAATGTATTTATTCACTGAATCGTTGAAATTTATTTTAAGAAATTCATCTTTCAACGATTACAGTTATGAAAAAGAACCATACTACGAAAGAACCTAAATCACCGGCTGCAGAAAAAGACCGGTTGGAAAATAAAGATCAAAAAAATACAGATAAAAAAGCTGCCAGCCAGACTGCCATCGGCCAACACGAATATGAAGAAGACCGCTCCCCGGAGATCCGTATGAAACATCAGCCATTTAACAGGAAAGATTCAATACCCGATCGTGAAACAGATGGTATTTGAATAAGAAGTCCGGTCCCGGTCCCGATAGCTATCGGGATCGGGATCTTGTTATTTACAATCAATAAATTTATTTTTTTATGGTGAATGTAAAGGTACATCCTATGCCAGGGTCTGATTCTACACGGATGGTACCGCCGGTTTTTTCAACCAGTTTCTTCACCGTAGAAAGTCCGATGCCTGTGCCTGAATTGTTGAAACGGTCTTTCCTGCCAAGTGTTTTAAAGCTCTTAAAGATTTCGTTGAAATGCTCCTTCTCAATACCTGATCCGTTATCCCGGACAATCCATTCATACTGATCCGGTTTATCGATAATATGGATATCAATTTTTACTACCTCTTTGTCGTTGTATTTGATACCGTTTGTAATCAGGTTGATCAGAATCTGTTTTAAGGCTACCTCATTGGCTACAACCGTATTTATTTCCGCGTGATGCGTAATGACACATTCCTGCCTGGGATCAAGCAATGTTATAAGCTCAGTAAACAAAGCATCCAGTTGAATATGCTGTTTATTCTGAACATCAATATTAACATCCAGGTAGTACGCAATGATACCGTCGATAAGGGATTTCAGGCGTAGAGATGTATTTACCAGGTGATCGATTACTTCTGTTTCATAAGCATCGGCTTTACCGGCCAGGCTCTTTTGCAGAATGGTGGTCAGGGAAATAATATTGCGCAACGGGGATTTGATGTCATGTGAGATCATATAACCGAACTGCTCAAGATCCTTATTTCTTTCCTGCATTTCCTGCTCATGCGCTGCCAGGCGCTGGTTGACTTTACGCAGTTCAAACAGCTTAACTACCTGATTGGATAATGCCCGCAATAAGTTCAGCTGGCTGGTATCCAGTTCCCGCGGTACCTGATCAATTACACAAAGTGTACCTAACGCAAAGCCATCCGCATTAACCAGCGGTACACCGGCATAAAATACAGCATTCGGATCTCCGGTAACAAAAGGATTATCGAAAAAACGTTGGTCGAGCCTTGAATCCTTAATATTTAAAATCTCATCAGGGGCATTAATCGCATGCGCGCAAAAAGCCTGGTCACGGCTTGATCCGGTATGATCAATGCCTACTTTCGATTTAAACCATTGCCTGTCGGCATCAATCAATGTAATTAGTGAAATGGGAGTCTGACAAATCTCCGACGCGATCCGTGTGATATCTTCAAAATCCTTTTCCGGTAATGAATCCAGAATGGAATATTCCCTCAATGCCTGTAAACGCTCCGCCTCGTTAGCGGGGATAGCAGCAATCTCCATGTGATGTAGCCTAAGTTAAAAGATATCTGTAAAAATTTATATACTGAAAATACTCATTGACACGTACTATTCAAAATAATTGAAAAACAAAAACAACTGAATAATACCCATACAATTCTTTATTTCAAAAGTTGGAATTATATGCTGTAATTTGTTCCAGATGTTATATTAAAAACCGCCTGGTACTTCAGTATGCATGCACTGAAATACCAGGCGGTTTTATTTATTGAATAACTTTACTTTTTTTATTTGCGGACTTTATAGTAATAACTAATAATAGCATTACTCAGCCGGCTCCCACAGCTCCAGTTTATTTCCCTCAGGATCCATGATGTGTACAAACTTTCCGTAATCATACGTCTGTATCTCATCCAGAATTGTTACACCGCTTGCTTTGAGCTGCGCAACAAGACCTTCAATGTTCTGCACCCTGTAATTGATCATGAATTCCTTTTTCGAAGGTGCAAAGTAATCGCTGCCTTTTTTAAACGGACTCCATTGCAGCGCATTGATTTCTTCGGGCCTGTTGATGTTCCGGGATTCGAAAGTAGAACCGTAATCATTGGTCTCCAATCCAAGATTTTTACGATACCATTCATTTGTTTCTTTTGGATTTTCAGAAAAAAAGAAAATGCCGCCAATCCCTGTTACCTTGGGTGTTGTGGTGTCTGTGTTATGTTTTTGTTCTGCCATAGTATTTTATTTTTTTGTAATCAGAAACTGTTTCATCTTTAATAGTATACTATATTAATCAATCTCAACATATGTTTTGCCCGGATCCATACGTAAATAATCAGTATTATATTCTTTTTGTTCTTTTATAATTTTAATAAAACCCGGATTGCTGCAGTTCATACGGTGCACCAGTTCCAGAGCTTCAGCAGCATTCATATTGGTTTCTCCAAGTTTCGTAATGATCACTGCATAGGGTTCCATCTTTAATTTATTATAAGCTAAAAATTTATGATGCCCGTCTAAAATAAACTCGATATGCGATCCTTCATTGTGTAAAACTACCAGTACAGGTTTAAGCCCGTCCCTGATCTGCTCTGCATACATATTTACCAGTTCTTCATCAATATTATTTTGCGTTGGAATTATATCCGGACAACCTCCATAATAATGAAAAGATTGATAGGTTTCATCCTTCGGAATGTTGATCCAGGCATGATGTTTATGGAGCCTGTAATATCCGAACTCATATTCACCTCTGCCTAAGAATTGTTTATAGTAATTTACAATTTCATAGAAATCGTTGGTGGATTTAATCCCTGCTCTTACCAACTCCTGGTTTGCTTTATTTTCCTTTATGGTATGCGGCGGAAGATTCCGCGCAATGTGATACCGCCAGGTCGAACCTGTTTCTGCAAACCAGGTATATTGAATCGGCAACTCGTTGGCATATAAGACCGCTTCTTTAACATTTCCCTGCAGCACTAATACACCTTCGTCGTGTTGGATATTGACTTTCTTTTTCATTAGGCATTAGGCTAAAATATTATCCAATCTCCGACACAAGAAACACTTCTCCGCCTGCCGGCTGCAGACCATCGGTACGGTCAGCAAAATAACGGTTCTGCATATCTTTTGTAGAGATTGTAGTGTTATTTTTAAAGCCGGCATCGACAGCCAGCTGAATAATTTCTTCGGGTGTAAAAAAACTCACAAACGGAGTGCCTGCGGCCCGTGCTCCTTTCTCACCCATTTCCTGCATGATACGGTCTTCTTCGTCCAGCAGGTGGATGGGTAAATAAAAGGTCATGGCAAGGACAGAACCGGAAGCAAACTTGCCGATCTGTTCCAATGCAGATACAATCGCTTCTTTGGTAAGATACAGCGTCACACCGGTACAGGCGATGACTGCAGGCTTAGCAGCATCAAATCCGGCTTTGAGCAGTTCTTCATACCAGGAAGAAGTTTCAAAATTAACCGGCACATAATGCAGGTTCGCGGGCATGTCCATGTTAAGTTCTGCCAGGCGCTGTTGTTTCCAGTTCAGCGTTGCCGCCTGGTCTATTTCATAGATCTGCAGTCCGGCTGTAATATCTTTACGGCGCTGCGCGAATGTATCAAGACCTGCACCAAGAATAACATACTGATTCATTCCCTTCGCGTGTTTTTCTGTAATGAGGTCTTCAATGAAGCGCGCACGCGCTACAATGGAAGCCCGAAGGCGTTTGGTGAATTTCATATCCGGCCTCTCCTGCCAGCCAGCCGGAGGAGCGATCAGTTGCAGGCCAATGGTATCATCAAGGATATGAGGCTGTGCATCTGCCAGCACATGCAAGGCCCGCCATAAAGAAGTGCGCACCGCGGTATTGTCCGGTTCTGTAATTTGAGCTGAGTGATTCATGTTAAAAGATTTATATCACTATTGATACCAGGAATCTTTATACAGACTTCCTGAATGAATATTTACTAAGTGCAATAAAAGGTTTTTCAATACATACATATGAAATAAATGAACAGATCAATACGATCAGTATTAAAATAAAATCACAGGCACTGCTATTGATAAAGGCGTCAGAAAACCCAAACTTATATTTGAAGATCAATGGGAAATAAGACAGAACAGGCATGTGAGATAAATAAATAGAATATGAACTGTCTCCAATAAAATTCAATACAGGATTTTTAAATGTCCTGTAAGCCTCCATCTTTATAAGCAGATAAACCAGTATTGAAAACAGCATTACATTGATAATGTGTATATGTAAGCCATGTAAAAAATAAAGCACAACGATAATGCATGTTGTTATATAAAAAAATAAATCTGTCAGCGTTTTAGACAACTCAATTGAATTCCTGAATCTGTAAATAAGAATCCCTGCCAGAAACTCCAGAATATATTTTGACAATACAATCTTATCAAGATATATGATATCGGTTTCGACAAAGAATCCGATTACCGGACATATAGCTAAAAAGATCAACAGCAGTTTTTTTTGCCGGATGAATACAAACACGCCGATCAGAACATAAAAATACATTTCAAAGTTAAGTGTCCAGCCCGTTGGTAAAGGAGGATATTCCCAATCTCCCGGGAGGAAACAAAGACTCTTGATTAACATATTCAGGTTTGAAGTGAAATAGTTTCCATCTTTTAAGTAGAATACGATAAAAAACAAGGTCCAGAAAATATATGCCGGTGCAATTCTGAACCATCTTTTTTTCAGATAGTCTGCAAACTGTTTAAAGGATGTGATATCTTTCTCAAAAACTGAGTTGGAGATTACAAAACCGGAAATGATAAAAAATATATCAACCCCAATAAAACCGGAATCAAATAAGTATTCTCCCGCGCCATCAAAATTCAGACGGTTAAAAGTAGAATAGGCGTGAAAAAAAAGTACTAATAAACTTGCTATGCCCCGTAAATTCTGGAGTCCGCTATAGGTAATTTTATCTTTCATTTGTCAAATATTCATGCTGCCAACCCGCTTACAGGTATGGTAAAGCGCCGAAAGATAGGATATATTTTTAAATACCCAATCCGTTTCTATATCTTATTACGGGCAGCATTTT
>NZ_JBQCDF010000026.1:0-4385 GCF_051961495.1 Cytophaga sp.
AAGACTACAAAATTAATGTCACCATCCGCCGCGGCGGACCGCTTCGCTAAGACTGGCGCCAGTAAGCGAGGGGCACAAGCAAATGCTTGCGCCAGCGGGGCCACTGGCGCCAGTAAGTGGGGAAATACGGAAGGCACAAGCAAATGCTTGCGCCAGCGAGAGATCGATAGGGCACAAGCGAATGCTTGCGCGAGCTCCGGCGGAGCGCGTAAGATTTATAACGGAAGGTATATATGGAAGCTTGTGCCTTTTCCAACTTCGCTTTCCACATCAATGTGTCCGCGGTGGTTTTCTACAACTTTCTTACATACGGCAAGGCCGATACCGGTACCCGTGAACTTAGGATTGGCATTCCCCCGCGTAAAAATTGTAAAAACTTTTTCAAACAAATGTGTTGAAAATCCTATGCCGTTGTCTTTAAAAATAAGATGTATGTATTGCATGGACGGATCAATCAGTTCCCCGCCGCTGATAGCGCTGCCAGGTATTTCAGCACATTCAACCGAAACAACAGGTGTGGCTTCATTGAACTTTAACGCGTTGCTCAGCAGATTTAAAAACAACTGATAGAGCTGCGAAGGAACCCCGTATATAACAGGCAAGGCAGGCAGATGGATGACGGCATCTTTTTCTTTGATTATCAGTTCGCAGTCGGTAATGACATTCGCGAATATGGCAGAGAGGTCAACCGTTTCAAAAGAAAGCTCCGGCGCGGAGAGGCGTGAATAATTGAGCAGTTCTTTTACCAGGGCAGACATGCGTTCTGAAGCGGCATTGATCCTGGAAAGATATTTTTTAAGGAACTCCACATCGTGAATGTTTTCCAGAATGAGGTCGCTGAAGATCCGGATCTTCCGCAAAGGCTCCTGCAAATCATGGCTGGCAATATAGGCAAACTGCTCGAGGTCGTGGTTGGAGCGGCTCAGGTTGTAGTTCGCATTGCGAAGGTCAACCGTACGCTGGTCTACCCGCTCTTCCAGCTCATTGCTTAGCTGCCGGTATTTTTTTTCTGATTCCTGCAGGGATTTCTGGGCCGCAAGTTCCTGCCGCATATCCCGCATCACCGCGCCAAAGGCCAGTACTTCCCCGGTTACCGGATCATCAATGCGCACCGTGTTGTTGTACACGGGAATGATTTCTCCCGTCTTTAAATTCCGCACATTCATTTGCCCCGACCATCTGCCCTTGCTTTGCAGCGAAGTGATCACGTGCGCGCTTACTTTTTCATAATCTTCTTTTAAGTGCAGCTCCGATATAGGCGTGGTGAGCACCTGTTCCATGGTATCAAAGCCCAGCAGCTCCATGCCCGCTTTGTTGATGTAGGAGTTGATGTTGTTTGTTCCCAGCAGCGACATCAGCTCAATGCTGTTGTCTACCAGGCGCAGCAATTTCTGCTGTTCATCCCTGAGCCGGTGTTCTTCTGTAACATCCTGCGCGGTGCCTACAAAACGATAAGCAACATCCCCGTTAAAATATCCTTTGCCTTTGTTCCTGATCCAGCGCACCTTGCCATCTGCGCTGCCAACCCTGTATTCGAGCGTATAATCTGCGCGCTGCAGCGGATCCAGAGCAGCGCTTACAGCGGCTGTCACCTTGGGGTGATCCTTTTCATTTACATACTTCCAGAAATCAAGCGGGGCTATGTGTTCATGCGGCGGCATGCCGAACAGCTCGCGGCAGCGGGCATCCAGCTCAACGGTATCATCCAGCAGGTTGAAGTCCCAGGTACCAAAGCACCCGGCATCGAGGGCAAGACTTTTCTGCTTCTCGGCCTCTTCCAGTTTCTTACGTGTCTGTACAGACTGCGTGATATCATTTGCCAGGCACATGATACCGTTGATATCGCCCTGCTCATTGCGCAGGGGCTCAAAGGTAAGGCTGAAGTAAAAGGTATCCGGCTTGCCGGCATCTGTCAGCTCCGCGGCTACCTCGCTGATGGCAGCACGATTGCCGTGGGTGTAAACACCGTCCAGTATTGCTTTCAGCGACTGCCGGTCCTCTTCCTTAAAAACAGTCAGGGCAGGCTTTTCAATCACATCTGCCGCAGTCAGGTTCCAATACCGGAGCATGGCTTCATTCGCCAGTTCAATGATGTAATCCCGCCCGCGGTAAATAGCCATGCCTATAGGCATTTGTGAAAGCATGTTGGACAGGTTAAGCTGAGCGGTAATGCGTGCAGGATCGGTAAAACTCATAATCTTTATTTCAGACAAAATTATATGGAAAAGTTAAACCTTGTTGCCATTGAGGGATAAGAGCAGAAATATGATTCAAGATATAAAATAGCAACGGGATTGCAAAAAAGATAGTGGTCAGTAGACAATGGACAGTAGTCAGTGGTCAGCAGCCACCCTGGCCCACCCTGGCGCCAGTCTTTGACTGGTGCCCGTTAACATTTCACTCCCCTGGTCTTCAGTTCGCGGAAGTGAAGATATGTATCATTCCGTAGTCTTTTTCGCCGCGGCGAATACGCTTTCAAACCAGTCAATCCGCCGCGGTGGACCGCTTCGCTAAGACTGGCGCCAGTAAGGCGGGACGGCACAAGCAAATGCTTGCGCCAGCGGGGCCAACCATCCGGAGTGGCTCAACCGGTGCCATGGGGAACAGGCAAAAAATTCGTTATCTTAAATAGAAAATCAGCTATGGAACGTAAAACAAAAAATGTAAAACGCATACCCGCCACCAAACAGGAAATTTACCGGGCCCTCACCGATCCCAAAGCGATTGAGACCTGGATGGTACCCAGCGAAATGACCGGCAAGGTACATCACTTTGATTTACGGGTTGGCGGCGGCTATGAGATGTCGTTATTCTATCCGGATGCTGCTGAAAAACCGCAAGGCAAGACAGGCCCGCATGAAGACCGGTATACGGCAAAATTTGTTGAACTGAAACCGTTTGACAGAATTGTGCAGACATGCATTTTCCATTCACCTGATCCGGACTTCAGCGGGGAAATGACCATGATTATAGATCTTGCAACGGTTGACAACGATACCGAAGTGACAATAGCGTTTGAAAATATTCCTGCCGGAATTTCATTAAAAGACAACGAAGACGGCACAGCATCTTCGCTGGAGAAACTGGCCGCGTATGTCACAAAGTAATTTTGAAAGGGGAAAGTTTCGACTGGTGCCTGGCATCTATCACCATGGCCTGTGGCTCCGCGGCGGCGGACAGACCGCCACATCTGGCCACATCTGGCGCCAGTCTTTGACTGGTGCCTTGCATCTATTGCAATCTCTGACTGCGCCAACTTATTCTCTCCTGCATGTATAACCGCAACATGTGTTTACTATGATGGGAAACCCACAAGTTTATGCTGAAAAGATGTAATACAAACCCCGCTGGCATGTACGATCTTTACATCAGTTAGATCAATAAGGGGAGGCTTTTGAAAAACTAAAGCCTGAGAACACCAAACCCTTGAACTTGATGCGGACCATACCGACGTAAGAACTATTGATCCAACTTGCCTTTCGTACTTAGTATGAAAGGCTTTTTTTTTCAGAATAGTTTATACAGAAGTGGACTGTTACGCTCTGACGCCAGTCTTTGGCGGTGCCAGAGCGCGATTGCCGACAGCAAGGACACATCTACTTGCTAATAACTATTGTATTTATAATGCTTTCAGCCTCGGTTTTTTTTCATCAAAAATTTCTTTATCACTTGCAATTATAAAAATGGCAATAGGGTTTTCACCATTATCCAATATATAGGCTTTCGATATCACACCATTTTGTGAAGGCATGTCAAGCGCGTAAGCATTGTAGTTATTTACTTTGACACTTTGTTTATTTTGTCCATGAATGGCAGGAATAACCTGATTGTCTACGAATGCATCAAACGTCTTATCCGTATTTACGTTAAATGCCGCATTGATAATAATTTTTGAATTCGAGGAATCGTTTTTAGAAAAGGTAAGCAAATGACCCGTTACAATTTCTGTTTGTGCCTGATCATTCTGAATCCAGTAAGCAGGATGCTTGAATTTAATCTTAGCCGCACCTATGCCCGAAATGTTCTTTCTTTCAAATGTTACCCAATCAGCCGGGATCTCATTGTACTGAACTTCGCAACTAAAAAAGGTTATAATAATAAATGTAAAAATAATTTTCTTCATAGGATCCTGGTTTATGTTGTTTCGTTTTTAATCTTTTCTCTTTAATTCAATTAGCTGTTGCGGAATAATTATAACGCTACCTTTTAAAATACCTACTTCATTTTCATCTACCATATTGCAAATATTTATTAAAAAAATATTCGTCAGCGACAACTTCGTACAAACCATATATATATATACCTTCAGGGGCTCTTCCTCCAGTAGTTGAAAAGATAAAAAAATATGTTTTATCTTTTATAATTTTTATAATCAGCTCTAATGG
>NZ_JBQCDF010000027.1:0-15418 GCF_051961495.1 Cytophaga sp.
GGCATTGGCCGCTTTTTTTATAACATAGAAGGAAAGTTGGAATTTGAACCAGACTATCTGGTTAATTTCTCGTCTGATAGTTTTGGGTTGACAGATTTTGTTTTTAAACCAATTGAGCGTAATACTTACAATATGAACCAGCCGACTACTCACCGTAATGCAAAAGATGCGTCTGCGAAAGCGACCGAAAAAGGTGAAGCAGCACAACAAAAATCCAATTCTCTTACCAAAGTTCTTTTAATATTAATGCCTTTAGTGGTATTGATTGGAGCAGCAGGATATGTTGTATATAACCAACAGCAGGACATTTCTCTTGGCGGTATCAGCATTTTTAAAACCTTAGGTATTAAAAAAGAAGTTGCTGTAGCTGATACAACAACCAAAGTAGCAGCCGTTGATTCTGTTGCAGCTGAAGTGGAGCAGGCGGTAGAAATGCCTCAGGAAGTAGCTGCTGTTGAAGAAACAGTGATTGAAGAGAAACCTGTTTCAGTAAAGAAAGAAAAGAAAACTGTAGCAGCAGTGCAAACAGCTGATGCGGTTTCGGGTAAATATTATGTTATTGTGGGTTCATTTAAAAATGAATCAAATGCGGATAAGCTACATGAAAAATTATCTGCCAAAGGTAAAGCTGTTACCAAGCTGCCAATAGATGCAAACGGATATTACAAAGTGGCAGTAGGGGCTTTTGATTCTATGGAGGCCGCTAATACAGAAGCTTCGGGATTGGCAGCTGACTTCAGTGGTACCTGGATAAAGAAATACTAAAGTTGCTGCAGGTAATGGATGCCATTGCCTGAAAAAAACGTTGACACTTTAAACGCGGACAGTCATGGCAGTGAATGAACAAAAAGACAAAGAAATCAAAGGGATTATAATCTCTGTTGTAATTCATGCCATGTTTTTGCTGTTATTCTTTTTTATAACAGTTTTTAAAGCACAAGACCCACCATTATCCGGCATGGCCGGAGCAGATATAAATTTTGGTTTTGATTCTGAAGGTTCAGGGGATAACAATTCCATGGATCAGGCAACAGACAATCAAGAGCATACTGAACAGGCAGACAATGCGCAGGCGGTAGAAGAAGCTGCAGCACCTGAAGAAGTGCTTTCAACAACGAATGTGAATGCTGACAATGTTGTTCCTGATACTAAAAAGACTTCTACTTCACAAACCTCTACCAACACAACACAGAATACTACCCAGAATACAAATAAAAATACCAGCACGTCTAAACCGGGTGGTACAGAAGGGCATGGTACTTCCAACACAACCGGTAACTTTGGTAAACCAGACGGTACGCTTGATGGTAAAGGTTTGTATCCGGGTGACGGAGGAAATGGTACTGGCGGAAATGGTAATAATAGTGCCCTATCAATGGATGGATGGCATCTGGATGCTGAACCAAAAGTAGATAATGCAGATAAAGAAGCGGGTAAAGTTACTTTTACTGTTAAGATAGATAGTGAAGGCAATATTCTTGGTATTAAAGTTGGTGAAAAGCAGGTAAGCGAAGGTCTTATCAAAAAATGTGAAGATGAAATCCGTAAGATGGAATTCATTCGAAACAAAACGAATCGTAACACCAGCGAAACTTTTACCGGAGTGGTAACATTTGTATTCCGAAAAACCTGATTCGTGCATTATAGTCAAGCAATTGATTTTCTTTATAATCAATACCCCGCCTTTGAAAAGCAAGGAGGTTTAGCATACAAGCCCGGCCTTGATAATGTCCTTGGAATTTCTGCCGCATTCGGCAATCCGCATCTCTTATTTAAATCTGTTCATATTGCCGGTACAAACGGCAAAGGCAGTAGCTCAAGCATGCTGGCTTCGGTGTTACAGAGCGCAGGCTATAAAGTAGGTTTGTATACTTCACCGCATATTCATGATTTTACAGAACGCATCCGCATCAATGGCATTCCTGTTCCGCAGGATGTAGTGGTTGATTTTGTTCAGCAACACACAGCAATATTCGATCAGTTTAAGCCTTCTTTTTTTGAAATTACCACAATCCTCGCATTCAATTGGTTTGCGAAGCAGCAGGTAGACATTGCCATCATTGAAACCGGTATGGGTGGCCGCCTGGATGCAACCAACATCATTCAACCTGAAGTTTCCCTGATTACGAATGTAAGCCTTGATCATACACAGTTTTTAGGCAATACTCCAGAATTGATTGCTGCTGAAAAGGCAGGGATCATAAAAAAATCAACACCGATTGTTATTTCTGAATGGCAGGAAGGTTTGATTTCCATATATGAAGAGATCGCTCACAGGCTGGAAGCTCCGTTGATAAAGGCGTTTGAACATTATAAGGCTGCAATTGTTTCTGCTTCAGATACAGCATCGCATTTGGAGGTTACAGATTGTAAAGTAAATCAGCAGTACAATCTTGCATTGGATCTGCAGGGAAACTACCAGGCAAAAAATATCATTGGCGTTTTGTCTGTGCTGGATCAACTGGTTTTGAAAGGGTGGAATATCAGTAAAACATCTGTAAAAAGCGGACTTGAACATGTGCAGCAATTGTCAGGCTTTCGGGGCCGTTGGCAGGTTGTATCACATAAGCCTTTAGTAGTACTGGATGCAGCGCACAATGTTGCCGGTATGGAATATTCTGTAAAACAATTGCAGCAATATAAAAAGCCCATACATATTGTGATTGGCATGGTGAAAGATAAAGATATTTCTCAGGTGTTATCGTTGATGCCGAAAGAAGCAGCTTATTATTTTTGTCAGGCAGATTCTCATAGGGCTATGCCAGCAGCAGAATTGGAAGCATTGGCACAAAACTTCGGTCTGCGCGGACAAGCTATACCAAACGTGAATAAAGCATTCAAACAAGCTCAAAAGAATGCCGGCATGGATGATGTTATCTGGGTGGGAGGTAGTTTATATGTTCTGGGAGATTTAGTAATAAAATAGAATGGCACGTAAAAAATTAATGCGCTTTAAATGGAACGAAGAGGTACACAACCTGTTTCAACCTGAAAAAGAAAATTACAAAGCGTATAAAGGAAAATGGAATGAATATTTTAAGAATGATCATCCGATCATTCTGGAGGTTGGCTGCGGAAGGGCTGAGTATACAACGGGTCTGGCTGCATTGTTTCCTGAGAATAACTACATTGGTTTGGATATAAAAGGCGCAAGGCTCTGGAAGGGGAGTTCATTATCCGTTGAACAAGGTTTGAATAATACAGCATTCATCAGAACCAAATTGCAGAACCTTGAAGACTTCTTTTTACCAGGTGAAGTGAAAGGAATCTGGATTACTTTCCCTGATCCTAAACCAAGGGAAAGTGAAGCCAAACTTCGTTTATCAGGATTGCGCTTTATGAATATTTATCGTAAGCTTATGCCAGATGGCGGAAAGGTTTTCTTTAAAACGGATAATAGAGCTTTGTTTGATCATACGCTGGAAGTATTGCAGGATGCGTCGCTTAAGATTACAAACCTTGTCTTTACACATGACCTGTATCAGTCTGATTTGTTATCTGAACATTATGGTATTCAAACTACTTATGAAAAGACTTATCTGAATCAGGGCGTACCGATCAATTATTTGAAGTTTGATTTTCTACCAAAATAAAATGAGTACATGTTTTGAATTTTTCATGTTGATTTTCCTGGGTATGCTAATGAATACTGTTTTAGCGCAGGACACTATTAGATCGGATAAGCAGCTGAATGATGTTGAAAAGGTAGGTACGCCACATTCAAAAATCGGGAATTCAAATGAGTATAAGTATTATATTACTTTTGCTGTAACCGTTGATAGTCTTGGTAATGTTCTATATGCTAGTGTTGTCAAAAAAATATAGGCAACAAGCTTACTCAAAAATGCAGGGGAAAAATTTATAAAATGAGATTCAATACTGAAAAACCTGACGCAAAAGGTCTTGTTACCTTTGTTTTTAAAGAAGGCTATTAACTAATAAATGAAGCCTTGGATAAATCATTCAAGGCTTCATTTTTTTTAATCAAAAATGGCTTTTATAAAATCTTAAATCCGGCAGATAGCATAAACACATTGGTATACATTGTGCTGCTGGATTTGTCAATATCTGTAAGTCCCTGCTGGTATCTCAGGTCGAACGTTAATTTCCATACGTCCCAGCCTGCACCAACATTCAACAGGATATTGTCTGAAGAATAATCCGGTTTTCCTCCATCATACTTAAATGAGCTAATGTTTGAATAGCTCGGTCCGGCGAATATTCGTACATATGTCAAATCAGTAAATTTAAAGATTCTGTATCCAAGCAATAAATCTGCATTTATGTTGTTCATCTTAGTATCTATGTTTGATTGGTTGAAATCAAATGTAGATGTATTATGCACATAATAAATGGCAGGTTGTATATACCATTTTTTGATATCTCCCCGAAGAAAGCCGCCCAAGGCATAACCGGTACCCGGTTTGCTGTTTGCAACATCTGAATGATCCAGCATGGATGAGGTAAGTCCTGCCATCGGTCCAAAGGTGATTAACTTTTGTGCCTGGGCAAACTGAATAATAAACAAAACGATGATAAATAAAAGTATCTTTTTCATAAGTGTGTTTTAAGAGAAGGCTAAGGTATTAAAAACCTTACTGGTTCTGAAATGAAATTTACGTTAACAATATACTATTTTGAAGATGGATTGTTGGTAAGAATTGGTTTGGGACACCTACAATAAACTCGAAAAATATGCGTATTTTTGAAAAAATACCTACAATATGTCTGTATTAGTAAAAGACTTAGTTAAAATTTATGGAAAGCAGCGTGCTGTTGATGGTATAACTTTTACTGCAAACAAAGGACAAATAACAGGATTTTTAGGTCCGAATGGTGCAGGGAAGTCAACTACAATGAAAATCGCAACATGCTTCATTCCGCCGTCATCCGGTACGGTTGAAGTATGCGGCTATGATGTAGAGGTATCACCTATAGAAGTTCGCAGACAGATCGGCTATTTACCCGAACACAATCCATTATACCTGGACATGTACGTGCAGGAATACCTGCAATTTACAGGAGGGCTTTATGGCATGAAAGGTGCACACCTGCAAAAACGTATTGCAGAAATGATTGATTTGTGCGGTTTGGGTGTTGAACAATATAAAAAGCTGGGTGCCTTATCGAAAGGTTACAGACAAAGAGCCGGACTGGCACAAGCGCTGATTCATGATCCGCAGGTGCTTATTCTGGATGAACCAACTACGGGTCTTGATCCGAACCAGATTTTAGAAATCAGAAAAGTAATAAAAACCATTGCGAAGGATAAAACAGTAATCTTCTCAACCCACATCATGCAGGAAGTACAGGCATTGTGTGATCAGGTAATTATTATCAATAAGGGTAAAATTGTTGCCGATAAAACAATCGCTGAAATCCGTAATCTGAATACTGCTATTAAAATCATCCGACTGGAGTTTACTGAAAACGTAGACATACCTTTCTTTAAAGAGTTTGATTACGTTTCAGATGCAAGACATGTACAAGGCAATATTTATGAACTGGTTGTAACAACAGATGCCGATACCCGTCCGTTGATTTTTAAAGCCTGTGCAGAAAAAGGTTGGACACTGATCGAAATGAAAATAGAAGAGCAGTCGCTGGAAAGTGTGTTCAGAGAATTAACTTCTAAAATATAATTGACTTTATGTGGAGCATATTCAGGAAAGAAATAGCCGTATTCCTTAATTCATTAATTGCCTATTTAGTTATACTTGTTTTTTTAACCTTCATAGGAGTTTTCATGTGGGTATTGCCTGAAAGCAGTATTCTTGATTACGGGTATGCAGAAATGGATACATTGTTTTCCTACGGACCTTTAGCGTTCCTGTTATTGATTCCGGCAATTACTATGCGTTCTTTCGCAGAGGAGAAAAAAGACGGTACCATTGAATTGTTATTGACCAAGCCAATCAGTGACTGGTCATTGCTGATGGGGAAATATTTATCAGCCTGCTCGCTGGTCGCATTGGCGCTCATTCCAACTGCTTTGTATTACATCTCCGTTTATCAGTTAGGCAAACCTGTTGGGAATATTGATTCTGCAGCAGTTGCCTCATCGTATATCGGATTGTTTTTATTAGGCTGTGTATATACAGCTACCGGTATCTTTGCTTCTTCAATCAGTACCAATCAGATTGTTTCATTCATTGTAGCCTTATTGTTGTGTTATGTGCTGTATAGCGGTTTTGATCATCTGGCAAGCTTAAGCTTATGGGAAGGTTCAGCAATAACCTTACTGCCATTTGGCCTGGATTATCATTACAATGCACTCAGTAAAGGTGTAGTAGATTCCAGGAATGTATTTTACTTTTTGACAGTGATTGGCATTATGCTTTTATCGACGAAAATTATTTTAGGTAGCAGAAAGTGGTAAGCAACGTGAAGAAAAAAAACGATATACTTGAATATGTGTTCCTGATAGCCATTTTGGTATTTGTTAATATCATATTGTCTGAACATTTCTTTCGACTTGATTTTACTGAAGATAAGAGGTATTCTATTTCTCCAGTTTCTCAAAAAGTGTTGAGCGAATTGGATGGAGATGTTTATGTAGAAATTTTCCTTGATGGTGAATTGAATCCGGATTATGACCGGTTAAGAAAATCCATCAAAGAAAAGCTGGATCAGTTTAAGGCCTATTCAAATAATAAATTAGAATACAGGTTTATTAATCCTTCAGACGAAGCCGATGAACAAATGCGTGAACGGGGCTTCCGCCTCATTGCACAAAGAGGGATCAAGCCTAAGTATTTTCTGGAAGAGAAGAACGGACAGAAAACAGAGAAGCTGATTTTTCCGGGTGCGATCGTAAGCTATAAACAAAATGAAACGCCTGTTCAATTTTTAAAAGGAAATAAAGTACAATCTGATGAAGAACAGTTGAACCAGGCAGTAGAAGGTGTGGAGTTTGAATTGTTAAAAGCAATACGCAAACTCAGCATTACAAATTACAAATCCATTGCAATCATCGAAGGGCATGATGAACCTTCAAAAGAAAATCTCGAAGATATAACGAGTACATTGAATGAATTTTACGCCGTGAAGCGGGTGCGTTTGGATAGTTTGGATGCATTGAAAAACGTTGACCTGGCAATGGTTGTCGGCCCGAAGGTGGCATACACGGAAAAGGAAAAATTTATTCTGGATCAGTTTATCAATAACGGTGGTAAGGCAATGTTTGTGTATGACGCCATTGATATTCGTAAAGATAGCTTGAAGAATGGGGAGACATTTGGTTTGAGTAAAAATCTCAATCTCGATGATTTGCTTTTCAGATATGGCGTGCGTATGAACCAAACGGTGGTAGAAGATATGAACTGTGCCAAAACAGTTGTGCAGACAGGTTTAAATGGCGAAGTACAGGCGCTTAATTTTCCATATTACCCGATTATTTATCAATTCGGGAATCACCCGATTGTAAAGAATATGGATGCAGTTGTTCTACGTTTTGCAGGTTCTATTGATACCGTGAAAGCAAACGGAATCAAAAAGACACCGTTGGTTCAAACCTCTGTTCAATCAAAGGAAGTACAGGTGCCATTCCAGATTGACCTGGATGAATTGAAAAAAGACCTGGATCCGGAATCATTCAAAGGCGGCAACAAAACAGTAGCGTGTTTATTGGAAGGAAATTTCACTTCCTTGTATAAAAGTCGTCCGGCGCCGTTTGAAAATACACCTGTGGTTTCAGGTGCTAAGCCTTCCAAGATACTGGTGTGCGGAGATTTGGAAATGATCCGCAATGACTATGATGCGAATCGTAAAATGCCTGTACCGGTAGGGTACGACCGCGATATGCGTTATCTGTTTTCGAACAAAGAGTTTATCATGAATGCTATTGATTACATGATGGAAGAAGAGCTATTGCTTGTTCGGGAAAAAGAAGTTGTATTGCGCCCGTTAAATGATCAGAAGATTAAAGCGGATAAAAAATTTTGGCAGATCATAAATATTCTTTCTCCGATCATGATTGTTCTGGTCTATGGAATCAGCCGTTATATGTGGCGTAAGAAAAAATACGGTACACCACGCAATTCTTAGTTAATAGTTATGTTTAGAGGTATTACAACCCGTGTTAAAGTATTGTTCCTGTTCGCCGTTGTAACGGGGGCCATGGCTTTATGGACACTTACGAATAAAGAAAAATCAGGTAAACCTGAGTATTCGGATTTTATTAAAATAGATACCACAGACCTTGTAAAGGTTACATTCACGAATCATAAGCAATCCCATTATGTTGCTCCTAAAACAGCTCAGGTATGGTTCATTGATTCTAAATATGACGTGCGCAAGGATATCATCACAACGATGAAGTTAGGGCTGGCACGTATGGAAGTAAAAATGCCTGTGGCTTCAGAGATTAAAGAAAAGATCAGAAAGCGTTTGATCGCAGAAGGCGTACATGTAGAAGTCTTGACAGAAGAAGGTAAAAAAGAATTCTGGATATTGACCAATGATAACGATGAGAATAGCTCTTATTTCATCAATGCGCCATCAGCTGAGCCATATATTGTCTATGTGCCGGGCTTTACAGGTGATTTGACAGATCTGTTCAGATTGGCGCCGGGAGACTGGAGAAATAAAGCCTTGTTCCGGAATTTTGCGGGTGGAATAGAAGAAATTCATTTGTCATATGAAGAGCACCCGAAAGATGGATTTGTAATAAAAAAAGTTTTAAACAAATATGAAGTTGTTGACATGCCTCTGGTTGATTCAACACGTTTACAAACATATTTATCCCTGTATCAACATGTAAATGTTGATAATTACCTTGTTGATAAGCAGAGAGATTCTGTGGAATACCTGTTGAAATCGCGACAACCTAAAGTGCTTTTATCGGTAGCAGATTTCGACAAAAGCCGCTCCAGAACGATTCAGATATATGAAGCCCTCCCGGGGACGAAATTGCTTTATGCAAGGATTGTGGATAACGGAGAGTTGGTAACACTGAGTCCGGAAGTGTTCTTTAGGTTATTAGTAAGAAAACAATGGTTTATGGATAAATAAGCCATTGTTCGCTAGAATATTCGTGAACAATGTCTTATTTTTACACTAATATTTTTGGTTTATTTATAAAAAAGATTCAAGGATGAAATTTGTCGTTTCTTCAAATGCATTGCTAAAGCAATTAACTGCCATTAACGGTGTTATTACAACCAATCCGGTAGTGCCTATTTTAGAAAATTTCCTATTTGAAATTGGAGATGGAATGCTGGTTGTTTATGCTTCTGATCTTCAGACATCAATGATTACAGAAATCGCTGTAGAAGCGAAAGCTAAGGGTAGTATTGCTGTTCCTGCAAAGATTTTGCTGGATACACTGAAAAACCTTCCTGAGCAACCTGTAACATTCACGATTGATCCGGAGACTTATAGTATTGAAATCAGCTCTGATAACGGTCGTTACAAGCTTTCAGGAGAAAATGCTACAGATTTCCCGAAAGTGCCAGCTGTTAAAAATGGCTATAGCGTTGATATTTCGACTGAAATATTAAACCGCGCTATTTCTTCAACCATCTTTGCTGCCAGCAACGACGAATTAAAGCCTGCCATGACAGGGGTATATGTATCCTTAACAGAATCAAACGCAACATTTGTTGCAACAGACGGTCACCGTTTGATCCGTTACAGACGTACGGATATTGTTTCTGAAATGGCTAATACATTGATCATTCCTAAAAAGGCATTGAACTTATTGAAAGCTTCTTTGCCTTCAGAAAATACAAATGTTAAGATTGAATATAATGCATCAAATGCTTTCTTCAGCTTTAACAACATTAAAATGATTTGTCGTTTGATCGATGAGCGTTTCCCTGATTATGAGAACGCTATTCCGGTTGACAATCCGAATGTTCTTACAATCACAAGAACGGATATGATGAACTCATTGAAACGTATTTCTATTTACGCAAATAAAACAACTCACCAGGTTCGTTTGAAATTAGCAGGCAGTGAATTACAGATTTCTGCAGAAGATCTGGATTTCTCTAACGAAGCCAACGAACGTTTATCTTGTGAGTTTGAAGGACAGGATATGGAGATAGGCTTTAATGCTAAATTCCTGGTAGAGATGCTGAGCAATCTGGATAGTCCGCAAATCTCTATGCACTTTTCTGCGCCAAACAGAGCTGGTATCATCACTCCGGCAGATAAAGATGAGCATGAAGATGTATTGATGCTTGTAATGCCTGTAATGTTAAACAGCTACGCATAATCATATAGCTAATCAAATATTGAAATCCCGTCCCGATAACGATCAGGACGGGATTTTTTCTTTATAAGATTCATAATTCATAATTTCTTTCATGTCAACAGCAGCATTCTATATTGAACAATTAGGTTTAACAGTTCACCCAGAAGGAGGTTACTTTAAAGAAGTTTACCGTTCAGAGATGCGTTCAGCATTTGAGGGATTTGCAGGGGAACGCAATGTTTCTACTTCCATTTATTTCTTGCTGGATGGGTCAGATAAATCGCATTTGCATAAAATCAAATCTGATGAGACCTGGTTTTTTCATATAGGAAATTCTGTTGAGGTTGTGATTTTACATAACGGAAATTGTTCAGTCATTACGTTAGGCTCAGCTATAGAAAAAGGCGAGGTGTTTCAATTTACAGTACCGGCAGAATCTTGGTTTGGCGCCAGAATAAAGGGAGAGAGCGGCTTCGGTTTGGTTAGTTG
The DNA here is from genome assembly GCF_051961495.1 of Cytophaga sp. Taxonomy (NCBI): domain Bacteria; kingdom Pseudomonadati; phylum Bacteroidota; class Cytophagia; order Cytophagales; family Cytophagaceae; genus Cytophaga; species Cytophaga sp. Next base: position 10,688 of record NZ_JBQCDF010000027.1, read on the forward strand.
TACGGTAGCTCCTGGTTTTGATTTCGCAGATTTTGAACTGGCTGAATACAAAAAAATAAGCCGGGAATACCCGGCTTATGATTCTATATTAAAGGAAATGTGTTTATAGTTAATAAACCTAAGATCCTTTTTAATAATTTATTTTTTCTAAACGTAAGTCTACGGATTTTAATTTTTTATTGTATTCAAAAATCATAACATATCCAGGCTTGCCCGCTAAGGCTTTAATATACTTTGTACTTGAGGTTAATTGAATTTTATCAGTTGAATAAGGTTCATTTATACCTTTAATGATATAACGTAATTCGAATTCATATTTACCGCTTTCATCTTTTACTAAATCAAGATAGGTAACAAAAAATCTGGATTGATCTTTATTTGAAAGGGAATATTGATAATCAAAGCCACCGGCAGACTTTACAATTGCAGCCAGCGTTTGGGCATCGACCATGCCTTCTTTATCAAAGTAGTATTTCGAAACAGTTTTGTCGAATTTTGTTACATCTTTAAGTTTAAAATCCGGTGTGAATTCCATGATGTACATGTCCTCCATTACAATACTACATGGAACGCCGTCATTACTTAATGCCATGCCAACGCCATCTAATTTTTTTCTGTATTGTTCAGTAATTGCGTAAAACGAACCATCGTTTAATTTGATAATATTGTGAAAGTAAAAATATCCTAGATCAGCAATTTTTCCGCTGTCCTTCACTTTAAAATATTTACTTAAACCTTCCTGCCAGCTTACATAAGAACTGGATTTTATTTTGCCATCAAGTGTAAGAGCAATATTAAACATACCCTTGCTTAAATCTTTTATGATGTTATCCTGTGGGTTAAAATATAACCCCATAATTTTTATTTCGTTTGTCGTTTTGTCAAAGTATGCTTCCAGCGGCTGAAGCTTATGTGTCGCATCATCAAGTCCTACGTTGAAAATCTGTTTTCCGGCAGCTATATCAATACCCAATACCGTAAAGGTCATATCCTGTGAAAGTAGTGACGGTCTTGAATTTACGATTGATAATAATATATTTTCATTTTGTTCTAAAAATGAAGCTAGTTCAAGATTTTTAGAATTTACATCACTGTCAACACTCCAGGTTTTTTTGCCATCAGATGAGAAGAAAGAAATTTGGTATCCGGCAGATTTATTTTTAACGATGTTGTAATCTACGTACCCTGAATTTTCTATTGAAACAACTGTTGAAAATTCTACGCCTGATTCTGAATTGGCATAATAAGACAATGTCGTTTTATTCATAGCCGAGCATGGGAGCTCTTTTTGGAAAATTAAGTTCGTATTTAAATCGTAGCAATAGTATTTAAGGATGCTGTTTTTATTATCCAAAAATTTCAACAAAACAGATTCTCCATTAAAGTCTGCTTCACACAAGGTAAGAGATTTGGATTCAATAATTGTCTTACTTGCCGTTTCTTCCAGATTGCTGTTTAAGATTGATAATAGGTATGAGTAATTCGCTTTGTCAACTTTTTCAACTCTGTATAACATTACATAGCCGGTTACTACATTGTCTTTCATAATATAATTAATATTTGAAAGACTCATTTTTTGAATATTATTTATTGTTTTTTTCTGAGCCAAAGCAGAATAGGAAAGGAAGCAAATGAGTGCTCCCATAAAGATTTTTTTCATGAAATTGGAGATTTGATAATTAAACAGGTAAGATATTAATAGAATTTTTCTTTGTAAGAACCGTTGGGGTATTTGTTCAAATACTCGTTGTGAATGATATCTGATGTTTCCAGATCATTATTAGCTTTGGCAACCTGGTAAGAAGTGTAGAGGAATTCTTCATCTTTAAATTTATTGTAATACTGCAGCACAAAAAGCATGTTTATATTGGTTATGTCTGTACTTCGCCATTCTCTAATAAGGTGTGTTAAATCATAATAATTTAGATTATAAGAGCTTGAAACTAATGGTACATACAAACCAACTTCGTGTTTCGCTTTTGCAAAATTAATTATATTTAAACTTTTACCAATTTTTGAAACTAAATAACTATCATCCGGAAACTCCATTTGCAGTTTTAATGATTCATAAATACAGTAACTCAGTCTTTTTGAGTAAAATGCATATTCAATAACTTCATATTTGGAGATCTTTTTCATTTCAAAAAATAAATCCTCATTTTGAAAAAATATTTTTTTATTAGGCTGAACAGGTGAAGCCTTCAAATAGACAATCCGTATTTTACAATCTGGGTGTGTTTTTAGCGAATCTTCAAGCAGGATTTCAGAAGTTGTTTTCTTTTGAACCATTACCAGCATGTCGCTTTTATCCAGCCACTCTGATTTAAAAGGGTACTGAGGGAAATTGAAGACTTTGGAATAATCTATTTGAATTTTGTTTTGTTCGTCTTCTATATGATCGAGAATGTCAAGAGCGGTCAGTGCTTCTGCTTCACTGTAAATAGTATTGGATAAGTATAAAAAGCCCAGAGAGTCAGCTTCTTTTTCATGTTGCCGGCTGATCTTTCTATGTCTTAATGTAATATCTGTAAGTAAATTCTGCAGGCGGGTGTTTTGATTGTATTTACTTTTTGCAATTGAATTTATTTCGTCTTTTGTAGCAGTGGATTGATAATCCGAAATTGTTTTTTGAATATCCTCATTAGAATGATTAAGAATATAATGTGAAATTTCATGGCAGATAATAAATGCTAATTGGCTTTCATTATTCAGCCGGGCAATTAATCCGATATTAATCTCGATGGTGCCATCGCCTCTTGATAATGCATTTGCTTCCGCATCTCTATTGATGAGCAAACGTATATTCCGATCTTTTAAGGAAGGATTGCTTTTTATTATTTCATTAAAAATAGTATTAACATATAAGTTTAGAGGAGTCCTTAATAAATAGCAATTGCTATCTAATGCTTTTATTAAGTCATCAGCCCGTTCGGTGTATATTTTCTGAAGGGCTTCTTTATTTTTTAAATCAGTTATTGATTTTATTTCTGCTTCCTTCGATTTAATTATTTGCCTCTTTAACTGATAAAGACCATTTGTATCGTTGCTAAGAGGGATATAAGTTTGAGCAGTTAATAATAAGGTATTTAAAAGTAATACATTTACTAAAATGAATATTCGCATATTTCAATTGAACCAGATTCTCAGTTGTCTAGTTCTTTTATAACTTCCATTTCGTCAACAATATATTTGGTATCGCCAACCCAAAATAATTTCCAGTATTTTTGGTAGTAATGCAATTTAACTCTGTGGCCGTTTAACAGGGCATCATCAAGTTTTTTTAGTAATTCATCATCGTTCTTGATGGAAAAATACCAGATGTTATTAATAACGCCGCCTGACTCAACATCGCCATCAGAGTTTTCTATACTTGTGCCAATGAACATTTCACCTTCATTGGTTTTAAACAACACACCTTTGCGGGATACTTTCGTTAATGCACCTGCTCTATAACCATCGCCATATGAACCAAACATCATAAAGGCAATAAAAAGCAAGCCTACAATAATTATACTGAAAAGTATTTTCTTAAAAGTTCCCATATCTGTGTTAGCTTAAACGTGTAATTTTTGCACCCAATGCATTCAATCTGGTATCAATGTTCTGATAACCTCGATCGATTTGCTCAATATTATGAATGGTGGATTTTCCCTGTGCTGACATGGCTGCGATCAACAAAGATACACCCGCACGGATATCCGGTGAGCTCATGGAAATCCCTCTTAACGAAACCTGTTTACCAAGACCAATAACAGTTGCTCTGTGCGGATCACAAAGAATGATCTGAGCACCCATGTCAATCAATTTGTCGACAAAGAATAAGCGGCTTTCAAACATTTTCTGGTGAATCAGCACTGAACCTTTTGCTTGTGTAGCCACAACCAAAACAATGCTCAACAAGTCAGGAGTGAAGCCTGGCCAGATCTGGTCGGCAACTGTTAAGATAGAACCGTCAATGAATGTATCAATTTCATAATAATCCTGTTCAGGAATATAAATATCGTCTCCTCTGAATTCCAGTTTAATACCCAGGCGTTGGAATACGGATGGGATCAGGCCCAGCATATCGATGCGGCAATTTTTGATTGTGAGCTCGGAACCCGTCATTGCTGCAAGGCCGATGAAGCTTCCAATCTCGATCATATCAGGAAGGATTGTATGCTCAGTTCCACCTAAGTAATCTACTCCTTGAATTTTCAGCAGGTTTGACCCAATGCCGCTGATCTTTGCACCCATCCGGTTCAGCATGCTGCATAGCTGTTGCAGGTATGGTTCGCATGCCGCATTATAAATAGTTGTTTCACCTTTCGCCATTACAGCAGCTAATACAACATTGGCAGTACCTGTTACTGATGCTTCATCCAGTAACATGTAGCAACCTTTCAATTCCTGTGCGCTGATGTTATAGAAACTATCATTGGAATCGTAATCAAATGAAGCACCTAATTTCTGTAAACCAATAAAGTGTGTGTCTAATCTTCTTCTTCCGATCTTGTCACCGCCCGGCTTAGGCATTTTTGCTTTTCCGAAACGAGCCAGCAATGGCCCGATGATCATAATGGAACCACGTAATGCAGATGCTTTCTTTTTAAATTCTTCTGTATCTAAAAAATCAAGATTGATGTCTTTGGATTCAAAACGATAAGAAGAAGAAGTGATCTTTGTTACCAGAACCCCCATGTCATTTAGCAGCTCAATGAGTTTGTTAACATCTATGATGTTCGGAACGTT
>NZ_JBQCDF010000028.1:0-6222 GCF_051961495.1 Cytophaga sp.
CGACTTTACAGGTATATTTTTAAAAATGGTTGGCGACGCAGATACATCCGTCAGGACAAAGTCAGCGCCATCAATCAATGGTGCATAGATATGACCAAGGCCGCCGTGCGTATTATCAAATATTACCGGTATATCAGCCAGATGTGCTTTATAAATGATGTAACCAAAATCCTCAATGGTTAGTGTTTGCTGCTGTATGGTGCTGATGTAAATAATTGAAACAGCATGTTGAGCAAGCAGGTTTTCCCACTCGTCAGCAGAATGATCTTCAACAAAAATGATATTGGTACCGATACGTTTGTAGATAATCGCATCTGCCTCCCACTGTTTGCGGGATTCAAAGCTTAATACATTACCATGCTTCACAGCAAGTAAATGTTTGATCAATGAAAAGCGTGCTGAACGAAATGTTTTTTTAGCAAGCGCATTTTTACCGCCTTCCAGAATAGCCACCTGCTTTTCCAACTCAAGCAATAAATCCTCGTTGGTTATTGTTTTCGGTAACTCATTTACTTTTATATGGGCGTGATTATAAAGGTCAGATATTGTTATAGCTGTCATTGTAGTAATTTTTAAAATGAATAATCAGATTGTGTTTCGCCTGAACAGGCGCAGTGTTAATTACAACAGCGGAATGCTGCCGGATCAACGTATCGCGAAATCAAAAGTCGTTTTCTCATACATGTAAAATTTATAGTTCCCAACTTATTTACTGGGCAGGTTTAGCACCGTACTTTTCCAAGCGGTTGCTATAGGATCATCAAGCCTGCTCTCTTCCCTATTCTGTATAAATTATATGCTTCTTTAGCACTAACTGATGTAAAGGTAGATGGTTTATTTTTAATAAGCAAGTATCTCTATCAATTTAGTATAGATTAAATATAATATACTGATAATGAGAGAATTTATTTTTATTTAACTCCCATTAAACCCTTCATAAAAGATTTAACACATTGGTTTTACCCCTTCATGCCGGAATAAATAAATGAAGTATTGTGAAATTAAAGCGTTAATTTTGAAACTGAATGAATGCAAAGCAATGATCGAAATCGGCAAAAATAATGTATTGAAAGCCCTGCGTATGACCAGCGTAGGCATGTATCTGGGTAATGAAGAAGGCGAAGAAGTATTACTGCCCAATAAATATGTTCCTGAGAACTTCCAGGTGGATGATACGATTGATGTTTTTATTTACAAAGATTCAGAGGACCGCATCATTGCTACAAATCATGAGCCTAAGATCAAACTCCATGAATTTGCCTGCCTGATCTGTAAAGATGTAAATAACACCGGCGCCTTCCTGGATTGGGGACTTGAAAAAGATCTGCTTGTTCCTTATCGCGAACAGAGCAAGAAAATGGAGATCGGTAAACGCTATCCGGTATACTTATACCTGGACGAGCGTACGGGCCGTCTGGCTGCATCCAGTAAGATTGAAAGATTTATTGAAAAGCAAAATGTGAAGCTGGAAATTGGCGAAAAGGTAAATCTGTTGATCTGTTATACTAGCGACCTGGGTGTAAATGTTATTATTAATAATACATACAAAGGCATTATTTATCACAATGATCTCTTCACTTATATTTCTATAGGAGATAAAGTTGAAGGCTACATCAAAAATATCCGTGAAGAAGGGAAGATTGATGTTAGCTTGCAAAAGCCCGGCTATGCACAGGTTGAAGACTCTGCTGAAAAAATCCTGACGAAATTAAAAAGTTCAAACGGTGTATTAAAACTTACCGATAAAAGTGATTCGGAAGAAATCATGTTCCGTTTGCAGATGAGTAAAAAGAATTTCAAAAAAGCTATTGGCGGTTTATATAAGCAGGGATTAATCCGTCTTGAAGAAGATGGTATCTATTTGGTTTAGTTTTTATAATGCGCAAGCTTTTGCTTGTGCCTCTATGTATGCAACTCACTTCCTTCAACCGATGCCACGCTTAAAGCGATGGCATCGGTGTTTATGAGGATCTACTTCTCTATCCCATCATGCCCGTGAACTCAGACAGCAGAAAGAAAAATCCTGGTTACTAACCTTATTTATTTGTATTCCTTTTTGCTTTTAGGCAGGATTAAAAAAAACTGTAAATTGTTGTTAAACCTTTGTTAAAAAATATTTTTAGGAATTCATACCACAAAATAATCCGAAATTAATTTTAGAGGTAATTCAAATAATACACCATATTTTATTTGGCATAATTTAAATAATTGTATTTTATCAGGCTTTCGTTTTTGTAAAGTGCAGATTTAAATTTATTGAATAGTCATTTACAATTCAACTTATACAATCTATATAGAACCCATATAGATCTCAACAATGTAAAGATGTGTGGAATATTTTTACATTTGATCATAAATCATTTATTAATCCAAATTTATTTCAACATGTCAGAACTGAACAAACAAACAGCCCTTGGTGACGTAGCCGCAAGGCAGTTGGCTATTGCCACCAGAACGGTACCACAAATGGCCGCCATTACTCCAAGATGGCTGACTCATTTATTGAACTGGATCCCTGTTGAATCAGGTGTATACCGCTTGAACAAAGTAAAAGAAGGTAGTTATGCAGAAGTAGATTGTTCAGGCAGAGATGAACGTGAACTTCCGCATACATTTATCGACTATGTTGAAAATCCGCGTGAGTATAATCTTAGTGCTGTCAATACAGTACTTGACGTGCACACACGTGTATCAGATCTTTACAGCAAACCATACAATCAAATCAGCGAACAGTTACGATTAACGATTGAAAGCATTAAAGAACGTCAGGAAAGCGAGTTGATCAACAACAGAGAATACGGGTTATTACATAGTGTTGCTCCCGCACAGCGTATCAGAACACGTGCCGGTGCTCCTACTCCGGATGATTTTGACGAGCTCATCACAAAAGTATGGAAAGAACCTGGATTCTTTTTGTTGCATCCTTTAGCTATTGCAGCTTTCGGCCGTGAATGCACACGCAGAGGTGTTCCACCGCCAACAGTTTCTCTTTTCGGTTCTCAATTCATTACATGGAGAGGCATTCCGCTTATTCCTTCAGACAAACTTCCGATCGAAAATGGCAAGACAAAAATTTTATTACTGCGCACAGGTGAAAGCCGTCAGGGTGTTGTAGGCCTTTACCAGCCTGGCTTGCCGGGTGAACAGTCTCCAGGCCTTGCCGTTCGTTTTATGGGCATCAACGATAAAGCTATTGCCTCTTATCTGGTATCCCTGTATTGTTCTTTAGCGGTATTGGTGGATGATGCCATTGCAGTGCTTGAAGAAGTTGAAATCACAAATTACCATGAGTACAGATATTAATTCAACAAACCTGCCGGATGCAGGTGCACTTGAAAAGCTAGCCAATGAATTGTTTGTGGCTTTACCGGGAAGCTTCCCCAATACTGCTGCATTACGCGAGAAGCTCAACCATTCAACTGGCAGCGATTATTCATTCAACCAGACAGAAAGATTTAACATCAATGATCCGCAAACAGCTTTACAGAATCCGCATAACTGGGAAACGAACCAGGCGGCTCCAGCTGTGGGAGGCATTGGTATATCTCCTTCTGTTCTTCAGCATACAGATGCTATTGATATAAGATCGCTGCATAATTTTCTTCCGGCTGAATCATATCATGGCAGACTCTCTCCTGCTTCCATCGACCAGGGAAATGCGGTAAACGCCGCAAATCCGCAGACAAGTTTTACCGAACCGAAATACAGAAACGGAAATATTCCTGCGTCCCTTTCGGGAAGCGGAATATCGCCTTCTGCCTTTGAACACGGAAAGCAGTTTGATAAGTTGCCCAACGTATCGGAACAAGCTTATGGAAACGACCTGACCAGTATACTTACTTCCATCAATACGTTTGAACTGAACCCGCAGCTACCGCACATCAATGATTCTTCGTTTTACTTTCTTTCCGAAGCCCATTCCTACGGTATACAAGAGAAAGGACAACCGCACCAACACATCTCTGTGAAAGATGCACACACGCCTACCGGTATACTTGACAAACCATTTGATGTGAACCTGATTAAAAAAGATTTTCCAATCTTACAGGAACGTGTGAATGGCAAACCTTTAATCTGGTTGGATAACGCAGCAACCACGCAGAAACCCAAGCAAGTGATTGACCGGATCAGTTACTTCTACGAACATGAGAATTCAAACATCCACCGTGCGGCCCATGAACTGGCTGCGCGGGCAACAGATGCCTATGAAAGTGCCCGCCAGAAAGTACAAACCTTTATCAATGCGGCATCTACAAATGAGATCATCTTTGTCCGTGGTGCAACGGAGGCGATTAACCTGATAGCGAAAAGCTGGGGCGAACAAAACTTACAGGCGGGAGATGAAATTATTGTAAGTCATCTCGAACACCACGCCAACATTGTTCCGTGGCAACAGCTGGCGGCGAAGAAAGGTCTGAAGCTGCGGGTGATTCCTGTCGATGACGACGGACAGATCCTGCTGGATGAATACGCCAGATTGCTCGGTCCGAAAACTAAACTTGTTTCGTTTACACAGGTTTCAAATGCCTTAGGCACGGTAACACCAGCGAAACGTATTGTTGAACTGGCACACCAGGCTGGCGCAAAGGTGCTGGTAGACGGTGCGCAATCGATCTCGCACATACGTGTGGATGTGCAAAGTTTAGACTGCGACTGGTTTGTATTCTCCGGACATAAAGTATTCGGTCCAACAGGTATCGGTGTGGTATATGGCAAAGAAGACTTGCTGAATGCTACTGAACCCTGGCAGGGCGGCGGTAACATGATCGTGGATGTTACGTTTGAACATACAACGTATCATAAAGCGCCGGGCCGGTTTGAAGCAGGTACAGGCAATATAGCAGATGCCGTTGGCTTAGGAGCTGCCTTGGATTATGTAAGCCGAATAGGTATTGATGTGATTAACCAATACGAACATTACCTGCTGGTATATGCAACGAAACTGCTGAAAGATATTCCGGGCCTACGTTTGATCGGAACTGCAGCTGACAAAGCCTCTGTACTCTCGTTTATATTCGATGGTTATAAAACAGAAGAAGTTGGTGCAGCACTTAATCAACAGGGCATTGCGGTACGTTCCGGCCATCACTGCGCACAGCCGATCTTAAGACGATTCGGTCTGGAAGCAACCGTACGTCCTTCACTGGCTTTCTACAATACCTGCTCAGATATTGATGTACTTGTTGAAACACTATACCGTCTGCGAAGCGGACATAAACAGGCTGTCAGATAAGCACAAAGATTTCTAATCTTTTAACAACAGGTGAAGATGAAAGAAAATATAAATACACAATCACTGATTGACTTACTCCGGAAGACACACAATGCCGAATGGGAAGCTACACCGTCTGCACACGACGCCATTCTTTGGCTGAGTGACCTGGTACAGTTTCTTTTTCCCAGCAACCATTTACCGAAACAATCTTCCTACGAAGGAATACTGAAAAAAAATCAGATTGATCTGGAAAATATTTTGCTGAGTTATCTGGAAGCACATAAACTTGATATTTCAGCAGCAGTAACAAGTTTCTATAATGCCCTGGGAAAAATCTATCAGGATCTGCGCGAAGACGCGGCTAAAATCCATGAGTTTGATCCCGCAGCTACAAGTGTTAATGAAGTGATTGTCTCCTATCCCGGATTTTATGCCATCACGGTTTACCGGATCGCGCATCAGCTCGCGACACTTAACATCCCGATCCTGCCGCGTATTATCAGTGAATATGCGCATGGCAAAACGGGTATTGATATACACCCGAATGCAAAAATTGATGTACCATTTGTGATTGATCACGGAACAGGTATTGTGATCGGTGCCACCAGCATCATTGGCAAAAATGTATGTATTTACCAGGGTGTGACACTGGGAGCTCTACATGTATCGAAAATCATGGCTGAAATAAAAAGGCACCCAACAGTTGAAGACAATGTAGTCATCTATGCACGTACGACCATTCTTGGCGGTAATACCGTGATCGGAAAGAACAGTATCATTGGCGGCAGTGTGTTTATCACCAAAAGTATCGAGCCTGATTCGCAGGTATTCAATACGCACCAGCTGCGTATCAGCAATCTGAATAGCAGCAGAAGCTTTGATGAAAACAGAAGTGTTGTATTGAAGAAAAATTTTTAACCCTGTAAAAGCTTCATATCCCGACAGCTATCAGCATCGGGATATGAAGCTTTTACCTATTACATAAGTACCCCTCTGTGTACCGTTAC
>NZ_JBQCDF010000029.1:0-6396 GCF_051961495.1 Cytophaga sp.
GGATCATGCACAATGGGCAGCATTGAATAAACCTGAGCCCAATTACCTGATCCAGGGCTATCTGCACAGCGAGCCGGGAAAGACCATACGCGTGCGGGCCACAGCCAGTAAAGGTTTTATCACCATCAAAGGGAAAAGCAGTATGGATGGTTCTTCCAGAAGTGAATTCGAATATGAAATTCCTAAAACAGAAGCGCTGGAACTTCTTCAAAACTTCACGACCAAAACGATTGAAAAGAACCGTTATGAAATTACGTTCGAAGGAAATGTGTGGGAGGTAGATGTATTTGAAGGAGCCAACGCCGGCTTGATTATAGCAGAGATTGAATTAGAAAGTACAGAGCAAGCCTTTGCCAAACCTGATTGGGTGAGAGAGGAAGTAACTTCTGATTTCAGATATTTTAACTCTTCGCTAATTGAAAGCCCTTATAAAACCTGGCAATAAGCTACGTCATAAGTTCGTCTTTGTATCAAGCATTCTATCTATACCTAATAGTTATATTCAACATGAACCGTATATCTATACTTTTATTTGCATTATCTATTTTTTCATTTTCCATTCAGGCACAAAAATACCAGGTCACAACGCTGGCCGGCTATACACACGATGCTGATGGTGTGAAAGAAAGAGCAAGTTTCAATCAGCCTCAAGGCATTTTCATTGATAAGTCCGGAAGCATATATGTAGCCGATTCGTGGAATTACAAGATCAGAAAAATTACCCCGGATGGAATGGTTTCAACAATTGCAGGTTCTATGTATGGATATCCATCGATCATACCTGTAGGCATTACATCTGACAACAATGGTAATATTTACATTTCCAGTAAACATCAGATATATAAGATCAATGCAGAAGGAGATATGACATCATTTGCCGGCAGCGAAGAAGATGGAGATAAAGATGGAGCAAATGCTCTTTTTTACAATATCCATGGCATTGCTTGTGATGATTCAGGTAATGTATTCGTAGCAGATGCCAGCAACGATAAGATCAAAAAAATTACGCCCGAGGGTTATGTCACAACGTATGCCGGCATGAATAATGATTCCCATTCAGATAGTCTTTTGTATTACCCGCACAGTCTTGTTTTTGATAAAAAAGGGAATTTATTTGTTACAGATGAAGGCAACGCCTGTCTGAAAAAAATTATTGCAGGAAAATCAATGACAAGATTTCCGGCAGTTGTTGAAGTTGAATATTTAACGGAAGAGGATTATGAAAATGCCATGCAATCCAGCTTCTACTCTCCTACCGGTATAACAATTGACCAGGAAGATAATTTGTTTGTGGTTGACAAAGGCAATACAATAAAAAAAATTACCAAAGATGGTATTGTATCTGTTATCCCTATTTCTTTTACAGATCAGGTCCCATCCTTCGGACAACTATCATGTATAGCTGTTGACACTGTTGGCTGTTTATATGTAACAGATAAAATAAACAATCAGATTTACAAAATCTCTCAGACAGGAACGCTCGAACTATTTGCCGGCTGCGGGCTAAAGAGTTTTGATGGGCCGGCTGCCAAAGCTTTTTTCAACACTCCTGCAGGAATGGTGATGGATAAAAAAGGAAATCTATTTGTAAGCGATAAGAAAAATCATAACATCCGTAAAATTGATATCAAAGGAAATGTCACAACCTTTGCAGGGGCAGGCAATAAAGGCCGTGCCGATGGAAAAGGTACTGAAGCTCTCTTTAATGAACCTATGGGACTTGCCATTGATAAAAAAGGGAATATATATGTGGCAGACAAAGGCAATAACAAAATTCGCATTATTCGTAAAAATGGTTTGGTTGAAACATTCGCACAAAACACCGCTTCGGATAATCATTTCGCCCAGCCCATCGATATCTGCATAGATTCAAAAGACAATATATATGTGTTAAATGAACATGCCAGCCAGATAAAAATAATTGACAAACAAAAAAATATTACAACACTCGTTTCAACTCCTGCATTGGGCATCAACAATTACAGTATGTCCATTGACCAGAATGATAACCTGTATATTACCACCATAAATGAAACGGTCGTTCTTAAAATAACTCCAGACCGGACTTTACTTAAAGTGGAAGATAATACCAATACCCGTCCGTTAGATTTCCGTTATCCCAGAAATACTGCCATTGACAAAGCCGGAAACTTATATGTAGCGCCTTTATATTCTCATCAGATATACGTCGCTGATCCGAAAGGGAACATATTTCTAACAATCGGGAATTCTTTAAGAGGTTATAATGATGGTGATATAGATAAAGCGCGCTTTTGTTTCCCGGATGAAATTCTTGTTGACGACAAAGGGAATATTTATGTAATAGATACAGGCAATAATGTTATCAGAAAAATTATTCGCACAGAAGAGTAGTGATGCATAGAATACCTCTTAAATAAGAAGGCTGAGTGAAAATATATTTCATTCAGCCTTCTTTATTTCCATGTAAATTCTTATTCGTCCAGCACCCGTACTTCTGTTCTTCTGTTACGGGCTTTATTAGGTGCATTATCATTTGGCACGATCGGTTTGTATTCACCATATCCTTTTGCGCTCACACGTTTCGGGTCCAGCCCCAGCTTGATCAGATAATTCATTACCGCGTCGGCCCTGTTCTGTGACAACACTAAATTCTGGTGCGCGTCACCATCGCTATCGGTATGGCCTGCAATTTCAATAACCATTTTAGGATTTAAGACCAATGTATTATACAGGTTCTCTACATGCGGCACACACTCGGGTTTGATATCCCATTTGTTTACATCAAAGTATACATTGTCCAGATTAAATATGCGGGAATAATCACGAATGACTTTTACACGTATGGTTTGATCCATAGAATAACGGCCTTTTTCAACAGGCAATACTAAGCCCTGATTGAAAGGAAAATCCGTGCGGAACTTATATACAATCATGGTATATGTTTTCCCTTCGGGAAGCAGCATATAACAATGTCCGTATGTATCACTCACACCTTCTTTGGTAACTGATTTATCCGTGGAAGTTACTACAAGCTTCGCGTCCTCCACAGGTACACTGTCTATATCGGTTATAGTGAAGTTTACCAATGCCGAATCTTCTGTGGACCGGAGTGTATTAACTGTCTGAGCAGAGCTTACAAAACCCATCAAAAGAACGGCACAAAAAGCGGCACATGAAAATGTTCTATTCATATAAATAATAGTTAATATGTACGGTATCAATTAAATATACACATAATAAAAATAAAAAAAGAGCTTTTACCTGTTGAATTTCATTGTTCCGAAAAGATAATTACCGTTTGACCAACCGCGCCATGAAGTAGCCATCACCACCTTCTGACGGGTAAATTGTTTGTTTCTTTTCCAATTGAAAATTGCCATTTGTTTTTAGGAACAGGTCAATTTGATTGTCATTTTCAGCAGGTAAAATACTGCAGGTAGCGTAAACAAGAATACCGCCGGGTTTCAGCATGGTAGAATACTCCTGCAGGATTTGCTGTTGAACATGTACTAATGTATCAATACGATCCTTCGTTAACTTCCACTTGTCATCCGGATTCCTTCTCAGCACACCGATGCCACTGCAGGGAACATCCAGTAATAAAAAATCGGCTGCATTTTTAAAGCCGGCGATTGTATTTTCTTTTATTGGCTTCGTTTGTATACAAGTTACTCCGGCTCGTAACGCACGCCTTTCCAGCTCTTTCAATTTCGGAGCTTCAATATCCATGGAAATTATTTTGCCCTTATTCTGCATCAATGCAGCAATGTGCAACGTCTTGCCTCCTGCGCCTGCACAAGCATCAATGACTGTTGCCTTGGGCTGAGGAGACAAATAATGCGCAATCATTTGAGATCCCACATCCTGCACTTCATAATATCCATTCAGGTATGAAGCCAGTCGCTGCAAGGGCTTACGCTCTTTTAGTTTCAACGTTTCATTTAAAGTGCCGAAAGCTTCAGTTGCGACACCTTCTTTTTCCAATACTTGCTGAACTTGTTTTGCATTATGCTTAACCGTATTGACACGAATAAAAACATCCGCTTCCGTATTTAAAAATTCCAGCTCCCGTTCCCAACGTTCTTTACCCAACTGCTGTTCCCCAAGTATGTCCATCCAATCCTCTATTGATGCATGAACAGCCCTGTTTGTAAGGGCTTCGAAACTGCGTGTTGAAAAATCGGCCGGATCAACAGCAGCAGGAAGCGGCGTTTCAATTTCACTTTTATATATGTCATACAGATACGCTGCAACAATCTTTTCGAAGCGCTGTGGATCTGTGGCAGATGTGTTGACAACAAATTCATAACGTCTCCTCCAGCGCACAATGCTATAGAGCGTACCTGCAATAAACCTTCGGTCTCTGGATCCCCATTTAGGATTGCTTTGCAATAGATTGCGAATTACATCATCTGCATATGCACCTTCTGTAAATATTTTTTTCAGTGATACAATTATTGATTGTATAATGTTCGGGTGCAGCTTCATAAATACAAGACAGGGATGCTTATCAAAGGAGAAAGAATTAACACACCGTCCCATATAAGCATGCTCGGTGTTAAGGTTACAATATTTTTAATCCGCAGGCAGAACAATAAGAAAATCATTTGCAGGATTGTCGCAATTTTAAATGAAATATGTAGCTCAATAATAAAAAGCTGCAGAACAATTGCTGCAAAAAACAAGTAGCAAATGACCGTGATGTTGGAATAACCAATCGTCTTTCCGTTCAGGTGTGATACTTTTTTAATTGCTTTATCAATATAGAAATCCCGGTATTCAAACAGCTGTGTAATGAAGGCAAACAGGCAAAACCGCACACCAATAAACAAGGCAGCATTGGAGCTCCACATAATGTCTGTTTCGCTTTTACTCAAAGGCAATACACCGGTAATGATTGTCCAGACAAAGGCAATCACAATACTTTTAAAGAAAGAATGATGATTCAGCAGCAGCCCTCTTCTGTTTGCATAAATAATGTAAACCTCGTATGTGAGCCATAAACCCGATGATGCAATAAAAATGAACCATTGATTAAAATTAAAATACATCACGCATATATATAAACTACACACAAAGCCCAGAAGCATGGTAAAGAATATACAATTGTATTTTTTGCGACCCCAGCTTGTTACTTCAGTACTGTTTTTTTTTGAATAGAGCGCGAATAAGGTATGCGCGTTATAGGTAAAGAGTGTAGCAGCCCCTGCAAAAAGAATGATGGTGTAATTTATTTTATCCGGTGCAAAAAACAGTATGCATTCCATCGTAAGCAGCATTGCTATTGCCGAAAGCCATATGTGCAGATACAGGATATATTTCATACTATGCTATAAAAAAAAGAGTCACGCTTTTGTGGCGTGACTCTTTCATTGTATTATTCAATATTAATTGTTTAATGCTTCCGCGCCACCAACAATCTCCAGGATCTCTTTTGTGATAGCAGCCTGACGGGAACGGTTGTATGTTAACTTCAATGCCTTTAACATTTCCTTCGCGTTGTCTGTAGCTTTATCCATCGCAGTCATACGGGCACCATGTTCGGATGCGTTTGACTCAAGCAGATATTTATAGAATTGGATCTTCAATGATTTCGGGATCAGTTCTTTCACGATCTCCATTTTCGAAGGTTCAAATATATAATCAATCTCTACTGCTTCTGTAACGGCTACTGGTGCAGCCTTTACAGGGATTGGCAGAAACTGCTCTGTACGGATAATCTGAGTAGCAACATTTTTAAATTCGTTATAGACAACTTCTACGCGGTCATACTTGCCAGACAGGAAGCTATTCATAATAAATTCAGAAGCTTTTCTAGCGGTTTCAAATCTAAGATCCAGGAATAAGCCTTGATAATCCAGATTTACATTGCTGCTGCGTTTAACCAAAACTTCGGCACCCTTTTTACCGATGCACAAATAATTGATTTTATTAGCAGCCGCTAGTTCAGGATATTTCTCTTCTGCTAATGCTACAGCTGTTTTAACGACATTCGAGTTGAATGCTCCTGCTAAACCTCTGTCTGAAGTAACAACAACAATCAATAGATTTTTTACTTCTCTTTCTTCAGAGTAGATGTTATCAGAAGCATCTTCTAAAGAAGCAGAAATATTGTGAAGAATACCGTTAAGTTTTTCTGCATACGGACGAATCTTCATCGCTCTGTCCTGAGCTCTTCTAAGCTTGGCTGCCGAAACCATTTTCATGGCTTTGGTAATCTGCTGCGTAGAATTAACTGAAGCTATCCGGTTGCGGACCTCTTTTAAGCTTGGCATAAATTAGTTATATTTTACAGCAACTTCTTTTGCTACTTTTTTCAATACTTCAGTGATAGAATCGTCGATTTTACCAGACTTTATTTCCTTAAATGTGTATTTGTATGAATTTCTCAATACAGTTAAATATTATTTTTAG
>NZ_JBQCDF010000030.1:0-2946 GCF_051961495.1 Cytophaga sp.
ATAATCCTGCCTTTAACTGTCGCTAAAAAAATTGATAAAACATTCGTACTGAATGCTCCGACAAACGTTAGGATCAGCAATAATGTTATGCTTGCATAATCAGGCGCCAGCCAGATGTAAAAGACTGCAGCAAATAACGAAGCACCTGCTGAACTCCCCAGTACATATGGATCAGCCAACGGGTTTCGTACAAGTACCTGCATTAAATAGCCAGACAGTCCTAATGCTGCACCGGTAAAGAAAGCCAGCAGAATTCTTGGCAGACGAATCTGAAACCAGATAATCTGTTGAACAGAATCTGAATCCGTTTCTACAATCGCATTTATCAAATACGGGAAATCTGCTACCTCTCTTACTGTTCCGATAACAGCGAGGATAATAAAAAATAATACTGCGGCTATACATCCAGCAATGTTTCTCATTTATGCAGAATAGATTTAATCGATTGATATAACTGCGGTAATCGTATGCCTGGCCTGCTTAGGACAGAGTCGCCAATGTAAAATATTTTCTGCTCTTTGTATGCCTTTGTTTTTTTAAGAACTGGATATGCCTCAAAAAATAATGTTTGCTGTTCAGTAGAATTGAATATGTACACATCAGGATTTGTCTTCAATACATACTCTACATCAACTACCGGATATGAACTATCCGTATCATAAATAAAATTCTTACCGCCCGCACGCTCAATCAACTCCGACACATATGTTTTCTTTCCAAATACATATATAGGGGATACGGATGTCACAACAATACAAGTTTGAACAGAATCTGATGCAGTTGTATCAACCGGAGCCAGCCACTTATCAAACCATGCATTCATTTTGAGTGTATCGCCATGAGTAATTTGTACCAGCTTACGTGTGCTTGATTCAATCTCAGTAATCAGATCAAACTTTAATACCACAACTGATATATTTACTCTTTCAAGTTTTTCCAGTTCCTGTATGGAGATCATACCTTTTTTCGCAAAAACAACATCCGGTTTTAAGCGTGCGACTGCTTCAATATCCAGCGGATACGTATTCAAGGCTGGTAGCTTCTTTACAGATTCAGGATAATCGCACCAGACAGAGCGGCCTGCAATTCTGTTGGTATCTGTAAAAGCATAAAGAAGTTCTGTGATGGATGGAGTTAAACTGACAATTCTATGCAGGTTGCGGGGGATTACAACATTCCGCCCGGCATCGTCAGTAAATGTATATGAAGTCGTATCTGCATTATTTTCAGCCACTACATTTTTTTCATTACACGATGTAAGGAGTAAACTAAAAACAAGTAATAAGCACAAAGAATATCTCATTGGTTCGGGAAATTATTAGTAAATTTAAGGCAAATATTGAATATAATCATAAGTCTTATGTTAGTAGTTACCGGTGCTGCTGGTTTTATCGGAAGTTGTCTGATTCAGCGTTTGAATGAATTAAACTTTAACTTAATTGTTGCAGTAGATCATTTTGAGAATCCTGAAAAGAAAAAGAATCTTGAAGGTAAAAAGATCCAGGAATTTGTAAACAGGGATAACTTTTTTGAATGGCTGGATAAAAACAACAAACACGTTGAATTTATTTTTCATATCGGTGCAAGGACGGATACTACTGAATTCAACAAAGCAATCTTTGATGAACTGAATGTTGATTATTCTCAAAAAATCTGGAAGGCATGTATCGATTTTCAGATTCCTCTAGTATACGCTTCTTCAGCAGCCACCTACGGAAATGGAGAGTTTGGCTATGATGACAATGAACAGACCATCCCTCAACTTAAACCACTAAACCCTTACGGGGATTCAAAAAATGATTTTGATATCTGGGCTTTGAAACAGGATAAGAAACCTTTCTTCTGGGCTGGCTTAAAATTCTTTAATGTTTATGGTCCGAATGAATATCATAAAGGGAGAATGGCTTCTGTTATTTTCCATGCCTATAACCAGAT
Organism: Cytophaga sp.; assembly: GCF_051961495.1. Taxonomy (NCBI): domain Bacteria; kingdom Pseudomonadati; phylum Bacteroidota; class Cytophagia; order Cytophagales; family Cytophagaceae; genus Cytophaga; species Cytophaga sp. The sequence goes on from NZ_JBQCDF010000030.1 coordinate 1,936, forward strand.
CAAAGCAACAGGGAAAATGAAACTGTTCCGATCTCATAAGCCGGAGTTTACCGATGGCGGACAAATGCGCGATTTTGTTTACGTAAAAGATGTCTGCAATGTGATTGTCTTTTTAATGCATCACAGAAAGAACAGTGGTATCTATAACTTAGGTAGCGGCAAGGCGCGCACTTTCCTGGATCTGGCAAAGAACACCTTTAAGAATATGCATGTTCAGGAAGATATATCATTCATTGATACTCCAATAGATATACGTGATAAGTATCAGTATTTTACTGAAGCCAATATGTCTAAACTAAAAGGTATTGGTTATAAAGACGAATTTCATACACTTGAAAAAGGTATAGAAGATTACGTGACGAATTATTTAATTCCCGGAAAATACTGGTAGTAAGGGCGTATTGCATACGCCCACACATTTATGAAATTAGAATTTCTCTATAAAATCAACGAATTCAACGAACATGCAGTCCGGCTTTCGGATTTCAATTCACAACAGGCAAACTTGTTCCGGGATGCATTAACGGATGTGGTTATCAGGCAGCAAAAAAGTTTAGACGTTCATGCATTGGATTTTGTTGAATCTGTCAACTGCCTGCTCACGCTACGGGTTTCTAACGAGGATATAGGTATTGAAGATGTACAGGGCAAACATTTTTATTGCGACCTGACGCTTGAAGGTTATAACAATATGTATAAATTGCTGACTCCATTTTGTATCAAGGAATCTAAAGGATATCAATGGCTGTATGATATAGATACTCCTATTGATCTGCTCTTTTCAGCAGGAAGCTATTAACAAAAAATGCTTCGAGGATTCGAAGCATTTTACGGTCAATTTTATAATCTGAGGTAGTTATTATTGTTTGTAAACAATAGGTATCTCATTTAATTTTCCCTGAGATATTTTAATGGTTTTTATCGTTCCATCAGGCATAACTGCCGACAACGCCATTTCGAAAGTTCCTGATACTACTTTATTGTTCTCATCAATTTTTTCAAGCAATACAT
>NZ_JBQCDF010000031.1:0-2279 GCF_051961495.1 Cytophaga sp.
CCAAAGAAACTCCCCAGATAGGCAGCTACTGAGATGGTGCTTAACAGAATTTCAATTTTTACATCGAATTTACCAGTGGAGGCCAGCAAACCTGTAGTAAATAACAATGTATCTCCCGGTAAAAAGAACCCGAAAAATAACCCGTTCTCAGCAAAAATAATAAGGAGGATTACGATTAATCCTCCTTTAATTATGACTTCCGGGTCGGTACAATTGTGGTATAATTCTATTAATGAATTCATCTATATTTTCATTCCGATCTGTACAAGCATATCCGGAAGAGTTCCGATTAAAATCACCAATACAGAAAGTATTATTAAAATTACAGTTGCAAGACTAAAGCTGTCATTTGAAGTAGAGGTATGTTGTGATTCTCCTCCATACATACTAATGATTGTCTTGAAGTAGTAATATACACTAATTAACGATCCAAGAATAGCAATTAATACTAAATACATTTTACCATCGTTGATCACTTCTGTGAATAAAAAGAACTTACCGAAGAAACCGGCAGCTGGTGGAATACCTGCTAATGAAAGTAGTGCTACAATCATGGCAAACGCCTGCAAAGGATTCGATTTTGACAGGCCTGCAAAGTTTTCAATGCTGGCATCACCTTTTGATTTTTCAACTTCGCCTACGATATACATCGCAATTAAGTTAGAAGCAGCATAACCTGCCAGGTACACAAACAAAGAAGATTTACCTTCCAGGGTCAATGTTGGAAAAATCATAAGCATGTATCCAGCCTGTGCAACCCCTGAAAATGCAAGCATTCTCTTAACATTGCTCTGATAAGAAGCTGCCAGGTTACCAACAATAATAGTTGCAGCAGAAAGTCCTACAAACATGTTTCCTAAATAATGAGGAATACTGTCGAATGTGCTGTCAAGCATAAGATAGAACGCACCGAATGCTGCAACTTTTACAAACGTTGACATGAAAGCTGTAATAAATGTAGGAGCACCTCCGTAAACATCCGGTACCCAGAAGTGGAATGGGACAGCTGAAACTTTAAATGCAAAAGCAATAGAAAGCAATGTGATTCCTACAAAGAACATCGTATCTGCAGGGGCCTTTTGAGCGATAGTTGCAAAGTCAAATGAACCTGTTGAACCGTATATCAAAGCCATGCCCAGTAACATGATACCTGTTGCAAATGAACCTAACATGAAATATTTGATAGAAGACTCTACTGAACGTAAATCCTTTTTTCTGCTTCCTGCAAGAATATAAAGAGGAATAGAAAGGATTTCAACCCCCAGAAATAACATAGACATGTTTGTGAATGAAACAAGAATCAAGCCACCAACGGTTGAGAATAGAATTAGTGCATAATGGTCACCCTGATTAAAGGCTCCTTCGCTGTAAGCCGAACGGGTAAGAATAAACCAAAATAATACAACTGTAATCAACAGTGATCCGAAAGCGATTGAGTAATTATTATGATTTAACATGCCATAGTGCATTTCCGGATTGTTCCAGAATGAACAGATGTTATATCCTAAAATCCCAACTAAGGAAATAAGTATAAGTGGATAAATAAGTTTCTTTAGACCAATGAATTCAGACATCATTGTCAAAATACCTAATACAGATATAAGAATTATTGCGTTCATATTCCTTTTAATGTTCTCTTAGTTTGCTACAGGGATTGAATTATTTACAGCATGTAAAATTTCATTTACAGCAGGTTCGGTTAGCCCTAAGATTAAATTCGGAAACAAACCAAAAACAAAAATTACAATCACAATTGGTATTAGTATACTCTTCTCTAAGAATGATAAATCTTTTACATTATTGTATTCAGGTTTTGCTTCGCCCAACATGATTTTTTGATAAGAGCTAAGCATGTATACAGCACCTAATATGATGGTTAAACCTGCAACCGCTGTTATGTATGGATTGTAACTGAATAAGCCTACAAATAACAGGAATTCACCAACAAAACCGTTTGTTGAAGGTAATGCGACACTGGCCATCATAATGACTACAAAGAAGACGGCAAACTGTGGCATCTGATTTCTTAAGCCACCAAGTTTAGCTATTTCCAATGTGCCTGTGCGGTTCAATAATATTTCAACTACGAATAGTATACCTACCACGTTTACACCGTGCGCCAGCATTTGCGCAATAACACCCTGAAGAACTTCAGCTGAATTTGAGAACAAGCCTGCTGCAATTAAACCATTAGGATTATCAGTTTTCACTAATCAGGTTGGATGATTAAGTAACTAAAACGGATTTACTATATTAAAGTTCCCTATTTGTCAATAAAT
>NZ_JBQCDF010000032.1:0-12181 GCF_051961495.1 Cytophaga sp.
AATGTAAATTTTATTTTCGACTCAGAAATTGCAAACGTGTATTACCAGGATCTGCATATTACCAAACTGAAAGGCGAAATCACGATTAAAAACGGAATACTGACCCTGGATGAAACAGGTTTTAATTCGTTGAATGCTTTCTTCTCGGTTACTGGAAATTACAATACCACCGACATCAGGCATCCGCTCTTTGATGTAGACCTGGATGTGAAAGAACTGGATATCAATAAAGCTTATAATGAAATTGCCCTGGTGCGTAAGCTTGCGCCGGCTGCTGGTGATACCTATGGACGTGTATCCATCAATTATAAACTTACCGGAGAGCTGGATCAGAAAGGAATGATTAAACTGCCGTCGTTAAAAGGTGGCGGTAACGTAACCATTGCCGACGCAAAGATTAATGGAATGAAAATGTTTTATGAAATCAGCAAATCCGCTAAACAGGAAATGAAAAACCCGGATCTGAAAAACTTTTCCATGGATTCGTATATCACCGACAACAGATTATACATCAAACCATTTTCACTGAAAGTAAATGGATTGAATACCGATGTGGTGGGATCCAATGATATTACAGGCGGTAATCTGGATTATCTGATCAAGATCGAATTAATTCCGATTGATAAAATGAAAATTCCTTTCCATGTAACAGGAACTTATGATGATCCTAAAGTGGCAATGGGGAAAGGGAAGAAGGAAGGTTAATTAGGAATTATAAATTATGAGTTATGAATTTCACCATGGTCTGTGGCACACAGACTACGGTGAGGGGAGATATTTAGTTTTATTGTCTTTGTACTATATACTCTGTGCTAAGTACTTTTACACTGACAACTGTTTACTGACCACTGTATTCCGGCGTATGATATCTCGTCACGTCGATCCAGCCCATACCGGCCGCTTCTGCTGCCCGGAAACCGTTTGCAGCATCTTCAAATACTAAACATTCTTCAGGTTTTACCTGCATGCGTCTGGCGCATTCTAAAAATGTATCGGGGAAAGGCTTGTGTTTTTTTACGTCTTCGGCGCTGACAAGAATCGAAATATATTTGTCTGCATGAATTTGTCTGATGTTTGGAAGGGCAACTTCCAGTGTGCCGCCGGTGCCCATGGACATGGGAATTTGTCCATGGTATTTTTTTACAATATCCATCGTAAAGGATATCGGCTGTATGGAAGGAACTTCTTCCAGATAATATTTTTCTTTCAGCGCGGAAACTTTCTCAGCAGAAATGGATGTCTTATGCTGTTTTTCCAGAAGAGCTTTAAATACATCGGTTGTAGGAATGCCGGCCATGGCAATGAAATAATCCAGGGGAAATTCAAAGCCGAATTCACTGGCTACACGTACACAGGCCCTGTAGTGGGCAGGCATTGTATCTGCAAGAGTACCGTCAATATCAAAAATAAAACCTTTAATATGCGAAGGTACTTCAAATGCACTCATGTGTTGTATGTAATGGGGAATAGAATTATTTCAGGGTATTGATCACTTTGCGGATATAACGGAACATGATCCAGGCAGGATTGTTTTCATCTTCTTTTCCGGAAAGTGCTTCAAGCTGGGAGATTACTTTAGCACGTATAGCAGGTGTTCTGAGAAAACGTGCTGCATTCGCGGCTATGAATTCGGTACGTTCTTTTTCTGAATGAACCAGGTATTCGTTGTATACTTCGCGCTGTAAAGACTGCAATCGGTTGGAGTCTACATTAGGGAATAATTCATTCTTGATGCGTGCTGTATCTGATTCTGAAATGACACAGTCTGTATCTGCAATGGATAAACACAGGTAATACAAATAATGCTCGTATGCCCAATTTAACACAGTTACTTGAACCATAGTTGAACTTTCTTTCTTCCGTTTAACGAAAAAACCGGCGTAAGATTGTGATAATGAGTGCCAATTCCTTTCGCCATACAATTTACGAATCCTATCGGGAAATAAACAAAAAAACTTCCCGCTAAATAACGGGAAGTTTTTTAAAAGAACAGATTTTATTACATGAATTACATCATGCCACCCATTCCGCCGCCGCCCATCGGAGGCATTGCAGCAGATTTTTCTTCAGGCTCGTCTGCCACTACACATTCTGTAGTCAATAATAAAGATGCCACAGATGCAGCATTTTCCAGCGCTAAACGAGTTACTTTAGTAGGGTCAATGATACCAGCGGCAATCATTGCTTCGTATTTATCTTCACGCGCGTTGTATCCATAATCACCAGAACCTTCTTTTACTTTCTGAACAATTACAGAACCTTCAAGACCTGCATTGTACACGATAGAACGTAAAGGAGCTTCGATTGCTGTACGGATGATCTGGATACCTGTTTTCTCGTCTTCGTTGTTGAACTGAACTTTATCCAGTGCAGCACCTGCTCTGATCAAGGCAACACCACCACCAGGTACGATACCTTCTTCAACAGCGGCGCGGGTTGCATGTAAAGCATCATCCACACGGTCTTTTTTCTCTTTCATCTCAACTTCAGTAGCAGCACCAATGTACATGATGGCAACTCCACCAGATAACTTAGCCAGACGCTCCTGCAGTTTTTCGCGATCGTAATCAGATGTTGTATTTTCCATCTGAGATTTGATCTGGTTAACACGTGCAACGATGTTTTCTTTTGCACCTGAACCGTTTACAACCGTTGTGTTGTCTTTATCTATGTTGATTTTTTCAGCTGTACCTAAATATTCAAGCGTAGCGTTCTCTAATTTGTATCCGCTCTCTTCAGAAATAACTGTACCGCCTGTTAAGATCGCGATGTCTTCCAACATAGCTTTTCTTCTGTCACCAAAGCCTGGAGCTTTTACAGCAGCGATTTTCAGTGCACCGCGGATTTTATTTACCACAAGTGTAGCCAATGCTTCACCGTCAACATCTTCTGCAATGATTAATAATGGTCTTCCGGACTGAACAACTTGTTCAAGGATCGGAAGCAATTCCTTCATAGAAGAAACTTTTTTATCGTAGATCAGAATATACGGACGGTCTAATTCAACCTCCATTTTATCTGTATTTGTAACGAAGTAAGGTGATAGGTAACCACGATCGAACTGCATACCTTCTACCGTTTTTACTTCTGTTTCAGTACCTTTTGCTTCTTCAACTGTGATAACGCCGTCTTTGCCAACTTTATCCATTGCATGAGCAATCATTTTACCGATCTCATGATCGTTGTTCGCAGAGATCGTTGCAACCTGTGCAATCTCATTTGAGTTGGAGATTTTCTTAGACTGAACTTTAAGATCACCGATGATTGCAGAAACTGCTTTGTCGATACCTCTCTTAAGATCCATGGGGTTTGCACCTGCAGCTACGTTTTTCAAACCTGCATTGAAGATTGCCTGCGTAAGAACAGTTGCTGTAGTTGTGCCATCACCAGCCTGGTCAGCTGTTTTAGATGCAACTTCTTTTACTAATTGAGCACCCATGTTTTCGATAGCATCTTTCAATTCAATGTCTTTTGCTACTGAAACACCATCCTTGGTAATTGCAGGCGAACCGAATTTCTTATCTAAAATTACATTTCTGCCTTTTGGTCCAAGGGTTACTTTTACTGCATCCGCCAATGCATCAACACCTTTTTTTAATTTTTCGCGGGCATCTCTGTCAAATAAAATTTGCTTTGCCATTTTAGATTGTAGTTTAAGTTTTTTGTACGGTTTTAAATGTATAAAAGCTCTTTAAAAATTAAAGAACAGCGTAGATATCAGATTCTTTCATGATCAAGTAATCCTTGCCATCTACAGAAATTTCAGTACCGGAATATTTTCCGTAAAGTACTGAATCGCCAATCTTTACTGTCATCGGCTCATCTTTTTTGCCTGTTCCAACGGCAACTACGATTCCTTTTTGTGGTTTTTCTTTTGCCGTATCAGGAATAATGATACCTGATGCTGTTTTTGCTTCTGCAACAGCTGGTTCAACCAGCACTCTGTCTGCTAGTGGTTTGATGTTTACGTTACTCATAATCTATTATCTATTATTAAAAGATTTTAAAATAAGGAAATTAATTTCCAACTGCTCTCTGTCTACTATCGTGCCAAAGGGCTGCGAAGAAATTATGGCATAAAAATAGTCTTAAAAACTGACAAAAATGGGTAATATTATTATTAAATAGCCACATTTCATTACCTGTGACTAACAAAATGACAGTATTAGCGTTTTAACTAGAAAACCCAAACCAACTGCGTTATGAAACACCTGGATTCGGATTGGCTTACCAAAGGCTTGATTGACTTTGAATACAAGAAATACCTTCTTCTTGGATATTTAAGTTCTGTAAAGCATGATTTTAAGGAACGCAGGTTATATCCGCCCTTATCGGAACTTTATGGGCATTATCAGAATCTAATTGCGATCCGAAACAATAAGCAGTCCTTAAAGAATAATTTCCCAAAAGAAATAGCAGCTGCAGATCCGGATAAAGTTGATTTTTTATACCGGGAACTTGTTTCAGACAGCAAATTGATGAACGAAATCGAAGAGATTCTGGAATTTGCCATACCTGTGGTGGGGAATGGGCTGGAGGAAGGGCGAGGAATTTATGAGGATGTTGAAAAAAGCTTACAGATAGAGCCTATAGGTCTGGAGCCTTTGTATACAGATGCCGGCTATATACTGTTGAACCAACCACCGGATAAGGAAACGCATATTTATCAATACGATATTACGATCTTTCACCATGCTCAGGAAAAGTTCAGAGGTATTCATACAAAAAAGATTGATTCGTTTACACAGTCAATCAGTAATACAGTGAATTCAAAAAAGCTGGAACTGATCCGTAAGTATCCGGAACTACCAAATCCTGCAACGTATCTGATTCAAACGGAAATCGGGTATCCTGAAAAAGAAACAGTAATGCCTGTGGCACAACTGGCGCTCGTGCGCTATCTGAGTATTAAGGCAAATAATAGTTAGTTGGATAAGATCAAAAAAAACTCCCGTTCCGATCCCGATAGCTATCCGGATCGGAACGGGAGTTTTTTTATATGTATGAAACAGTTTTAGTTAGCTGTGTCTTGTTTAGCCGGTGCTTGCTCAGCATCTTCAGCTGGTGCGGCACCTTCTGTATTTTCAATTTCAGCATCCTCAGCATCAGAAGCATCTGCATCAGAAGTAGGTTTTGCAACATAGTTAAATGTTAAGCAGATTAATAAGATTGCAACTGCTAAGCCAATAGAAAGATTACTTAAAAAATCTCCTGTTCTTTTTGCGCCAATTACTTGAGTAGAGCTGCTGAAGCCATCTGCCACACCACCTTTAGAATTTTGAGCTAATACCACTACTACCAATAAAATAGCACAAATAATCAACAAAATAGATAACGTATAAATCATTGTATGTTAAAGTTTCTTTTTTAATTCTTGAATTTGAATTGCAAAGTAAGAACTTTTTTCGGGATTTTTCAATATCAGCTCTTCATATATTGCAATTGCCTTTTCTATTTTTCCCTGTTTCTCTAATAATTTTGCAAATGTTTCTGAAACGAAAGTTGGTTTTGATTGATTACTAGATGGTTCATTCGATTTTTCTTCTTCCGGATAAGATTCACTGTAAGAGAGGGGGGAAATCATCGGATCTTTTTCAATAAATCGGCTGATGATGGATTTTTCTCTCTTTTTATCAGGTTTTTGTTTTTTATTCCGTTGTTCTTTTAAATACTCTAAATAATTCAACAGCAGGCCGGATGAATCCGAACCTTGTTCTTCCAATCTACTTTCTTCCAGTTTCCAGTCGGCATTGGTAAATGGTAACTGGTAAGCGGGACTTGTATCAATCGTTTCTCCGGCGGGCTTTTCTTCTGCTGAATCAGACTGTTGCGTTTTTTTAGAAGTATAATCGTTGATGTCAAAGTAATCCTTCACGCGGTTGTCGAAGCTCAGGATCAGATCCAATACATCATTGCCCACCGGAGGTTTTTTCGGAACCTCCGTTTCAATTAAGCCTGAATGCGTTTTTTTAGTATCCTCAGATTCTGTCTTTGTTTCTTCCGCAGCTATATTTGGTGCAGTCGTATTGCTAATTGGCTGAGTTATCTGTACAATCGAATCATTCACCGGCACATCAGTAACTGCACCTGCAACAGGCTTGGCTTCTTCGATTGGTGTGATGATCTTTTCAATTCCTTTATTGAGATCTGTATTCAGTGTACCGGCGGCACGGGCTTTAGATGCGTGTAATGCTTTTAGGTTTTCTTCTAACTCCGTTAAGAAGTTCGTCGCCTGCTTATCTGCTTCAATTTTTATATTTTTTGCAGCAGATGTTTCAACAGCAGATGTTTTTGTTTCAGTTGTGGAAGCAGATGGTATTTGTGCTTCTACAGCTGCAGTTTCTGTTATAGTTTCCGCTATATCAACTGCTTTTTCTTCAACCGGGATCTGTTTTTTTTCTTCGAGAAGCAGAGATGTTATTTTTTCTTCAACAGTCGGAGTAGCTGTTGTTAAAGGCGAAGATTCAGGACTTAGTAAACGTTTTAGTTTTGTCCGGTCTGAAGTATATAAGGCTGCCTTTCGGGTGAGTTTGGCTGCGTGCATGCTACCAGCCTCAGACTGGATCTTGGCTAACAGGATATGCGCGTTCTGGCAATAGGGGAATTGGGCAATCAACTCCTCGATGTCCGGAATATCAGCCTTGGTTAGAGCTGATGGATTCTGTAGTAGCGCTATGTATCGTTGTTTATTCAAGTTACCAGTTGGATGTTGTTTCGCTGAAAATCATTAATACAAGCTGGTCCAGAATCGTATTCACTTTTTCGGCTTCAACCTGTGACAATGTTTGTGACTGATCATAGTCTGAATAAAAAGAAAAATCTTTTTTGAAATTCCGATTGTTCTTTTCATCCGTAAACGTAGCATTGACTGTAATGGTTAGCCTCATTTGACCCGCCGTCATATTGGCTTGCGGAGCAATGGGCTGCAGGAAGTATTTGGTGATCATGCCTTCCAGCTGCCAGTCACCGTTTTCTTTTACGATCGTTAACTTCGTATTATTCTGATAGAACGCTTTTAGTTTTTCTGTCAGTTGTAAACTCATGGTAGGCGGTCCGTTACCAGATTGGTTGAAAAAGGACTGGATCGAAATGGTACTGATATTAGGCTCGATACTGCCGCCGGTAAAATTGTAATTGGCTGAACAGCCTCCAAACAGGAGCAATGCTGCAATTGCAAGGATCAAGTTCCGTGGAATGGTGTAATATCTGTTAGCCATTATTTTCTGTTTCATCAATTTGATAAAGCTTTAATTTGCGGTATAAGGTCCTTTCGGAAATACCAAGATCCTGGGCAGCGTACTTACGTTTGTTGTGATTCTTTTTCAGCGCTTTTAAGATCATTTCTTTTTCTTTTTCATCCAGTGAAAGTGATTCAACAGCCGGTTCATCGGTGCTGTGATCAATGTCTTCCACCACTTCAATGTGCTCATCCGCATCGCGGTTGTTTTTGTGAATCACAAAGGAAGGTTTTGGTACAGGCAATTCTTCTACTGGTCCAATACTATGAAATAAATCGCTGTTTTGTTTAATGATCTGACTGCCATAAGATTCATTCTGCAGGGAATCATACACCAGTTTCTTCAGATCATTCATATCCTTTTTCATGTCGAAAAGGATTTTATATAAAATATCTCTTTCTGAAAAATCATCGCCTTTCTTGCCATTGCTTGTTAAGGCAGGCAGAGAGCTTTCGCTCGGCAGATATTTTTTCAGCTGCTCAGCAGTGATGTCACGTTCTGTTTCCAGTACCGACATTTGTTCGGCAATGTTCCTTAGTTGACGGATATTACCCGGGAAACGGAATTTCAGCAGCAGTTCTTTGGCTTCATCATTTAAACGGATCGGCTGGATTTTATATTTTTCAGAAAAATCTGAAGCAAATTTCCGGAAGATTAATTCGACATCCCCGCCACGTTCCCGCAATGGCGGTACATAGATGGGCACGGTATTTAAACGGTAATACAGATCTTCTCTGAATTTACCTTTTTGTACCGCTTCATACAAATTCACATTGGTAGCGGTTACAACCCGTACATCTGTTTTCTGTACTTTGGAAGAACCTACGCGAATGAATTCACCGTTCTCAAGTACACGCAGCAAACGCGCCTGTGTACCTAAAGGCATATCACCAATTTCATCCAGAAAAATAGTACCTCCGTTGGTTACTTCAAAATAACCCTTTCTGGAATCCTGTGCACCTGTAAAGGAGCCCTTTTCATGACCGAACAATTCGGAGTCAATGGTTCCTTCCGGAATACCTCCGCAGTTGATGGCAATAAACTGGCCATGTTTGCGGGAACTTAAGTGATGTATAATTTTAGAGAATGATTCTTTTCCGCTTCCGCTTTCGCCTGTGATCAACACAGTCATATCGGTTGGCGCCACTTGTATCGCCACCTGTATGGCATGATTCAATGCAGGAGCATTGCCTATAATGCCAAACCGTTGTTTTACGCTTTGTATTTCCTGGTTGAGAGTCATTGAAAAGTAGTAAGTTTTACGTTTTAAGTTTTAAGAAAAGTGTAAAGTTTAGAGTGTAAAGTGTAAGATCGCATTATACACTTTACACTTTAAACTCTATACTCTACACTTCTTCCACAATTTCTCCGAACAGCGTACCGCCGGAACAGCCCGTGATCAGTACGTTTACATACTGTCCTTTGGTATAATGTTTCTTCGGGAAGATCGCCATCATGTTACGGCTGTTTCGCCCTTTCAGATCGTTATCAGATTTTTTTGAAACCCCTTCGATCAATATTTTTTGTATTGTACCAATTTGTGCCTGATTGTGTTCCAGCGATAACTGGCGCTGTAAGGTAATGATTTCAGACAAACGTCGTTGTTTCACATCTTCCGGTACATCGTCAGCAAGTTTCTTGGCGGCAGGCGTTCCCGGACGTTCGCTATAAACAAACTGGTATCCGAAATCAAATCTTGCAAATGCAATGAGCGATAATGTATCCTGGTGTTCTTCTTCTGTTTCCGAACAGAAGCCGGCAATGGTATCAGAAGAGATACCGCAGTCGTCGCCCAGAATTTCACGGATCCTGGTGATGCGTTCCATATACCATTCGCGTGTATAGGTGCGGTTCATCAGTTCAAGAATACGGGTATTACCGCTTTGCGCCGGCAGGTGAATCGAGTTACAGATGTTGTCATACTTTTTCATGGTATACAATACTTCATCTGTAATATCTTTCGGGTGCGAAGTAGAGAAACGTACGCGCAGGTCCGGATCCACCAGGGCTACGCGTTCCAGCAGTTGAGCAAAGTTTATCTGTTCGCTTGTGTCAGCTTCAGCCCATTTATAGGAATCCACATTTTGCCCGAGCAGCGTAACTTCTTTATAACCGTTTGCAACCAGTTCTTTTACTTCATTCAGAATAGAATGTACATCTCTGCTGCGCTCGCGGCCGCGTGTGTAAGGCACGACACAGAACGAGCACATATTATCGCAGCCACGCATGATGGATACAAAGGCCGATACACCGTCACCGCTTAAACGCAGCGGGTTAATATCAGCATAAGTTTCTTCACGGGAAAGAAATACGTTTACCGCTTTATGTCCGCTGTCTACTTCTTTGATCAGGTTTGGAAGATCCCGGTACGCATCCGGGCCTACTACCATGTCTACGATCTTTTCTTCTTCCAGCAATTGCGCTTTCAAACGTTCGGCCATGCAACCCAGCATTCCCACAATCATGGACGGTTTGTTTCGCTTCAGCCCTTTAAAATGCACCAGGCGGTGACGTACTTTCTGTTCGGCATTATCGCGGATGGAACAGGTGTTCAGTAAAATCACATCTGCATGATCGGGTGTGGATGTCGTATCAAATCCGTCTTCGGTAAGAATGGACATGACGATCTCGCTATCAGAGAAATTCATCTGACAGCCATAACTTTCAATATATAATTTACGCTGCTTGCCGGTATTACGCTCTTCCGTTATCCGGGGAAGATCGCAGGCTGCTTTTTCTTCTGCCGTGGGCGCAGAAGGGAGTATATCTAAGTCTTGAACAATTTGTTTCATGAATATTAAAACAGGAGGGATTTTGTTCCCATAGCTTTATAGACGCAAATATACTAAAAATATGCTATATATGACAGAATGGCAGAAAGAAAAATACGCTTAGCTTAAACAGAATGACTAAGACAAAATAAAAAGCGGTACCAGAGGAGTCTGGTATCGCTTTGAAACTTCCGGTGCTTTTTTAATTTAAAGTCAAAGGCACAAAATGATAGATTGTAGGATTCGATGCAGAACCGGATGTCATGATTAAGTTATTATCGCCATCAAAACTAATAGATGTAGCGCTGCCGGAACAATCAGGCGTGGTGTCAGTCATTACGGTGCATACATTTGTTTGTGTAGCATCAGACCATTTCCATTGTCCATTACTTAATTGAACCGTTGTGCCAGGTCCGTTATATGTCTCTGTCCAATATGTGCCGTTTTCGGTAAACACCACGTACGCGTACATGGGAGCGGTGATGGTGTATGTGGTATTGTTGCTGGTATAGGTATCAACTTTCCAGGATTTGGCAATTTTTGTCGTGTTGTTAACAGACGTCCCGGAAGAGCTGCCAACAGAAGTCGTTATAGCTGTGGTGCTGATATCAATAGGTGTAGCAACAGTGGGTAACGTTAATCTGAAAATTAATTTTGTATCTGTAATTTCTTCGATGTTTAGTGTACCGTATTGACTTGTGGCAGAGCTGCCGTTGAATAGCGTAACAAGGCTATCAACGGTATTCAGCGTATATGTTCCTGATATCATGGATTTATCCGCTTTAATGATATAATAATTTCCGGAAGAGTTGAATTCAAAAGATACATAATCACTGGCTGTAGGATCTGCAGTTGTTCTGCTGTTAGAAGTAGTAGTGGTCCATCTTTTGTTTAGCGTTTTTGCCATGTCAACTTTTTGGGGACTGGATGGGGTTGGATCTTCTGATTTTTTGCAGGAAACACTTAACGCAAAGCAAAGACATATGAGAAGAAGTGAATAAAATAATTGTTTCATTGGGAAAATTTGGTTTAAAAATTTGATTGTTACTAAGTGACTAATTTACTAAAACGGTTGAAATTTAGGTATTAAGCTTTGGTGAATTTAATACAGAATGCTTTCTTCCATAGAAGAAATAAATAACCAATCCAATGACCAGCCATACCACAAAGCGCAGCCAGTTTTCATGATGCATGGTTGAGAGCAGAATAATATTCAGGCAAACGCCAATACCCGGGATCAGCGATTTGTTGGTAATACTTCCGTAAATAATGGCTATGGCAAGTACGAACAGACAAGAATAGACAGGCAGGTGCTGTATGTCGAACGTAAGTTCGGTATGAATGGAATGTATATACAACACACTAATAGGTATCATAATCAGGGGTAATAAATAACGGCCGGGAATAAATGGTATCCGGAAGGAATCTGCAGGGCTGTCTGTTTTTTTGATCCAGATGCCGCCACACACAATAAGGAAGGCGAACAGGGTACCAATACTTGTAAGGTCAACGACTTGTTTCAGATCCAGAAATAATAAAGGCAGAATGATGCTGAGACCTGTTAATACAGTGGCTACGGAAGGGGTTTTATATACAGGATGAATGCGGGATAACGTTTTAGGCAGCAAACCATCGCGACTCATGTTCATCCAGATGCGGGGCTGCCCGATCTGGAAGACCAGCAAGACACCTGTCATGGAAACGATGGCACTAAAAGACAGTAAGCCCGCGAATTTGTATAGACCTGTTTGTTCAAGTGCATAGGCGAGGGAATCGCCTACATTGAGCATGCTGTAATGTACCATACCGGTAAGTACAAGTGCGATGGCGATATAAATGATTGTTGAAATTAACAAAGATGCGAAGATGGCGCGAGGCAGGTCTCTCGTGGGATTTACGCATTCTTCCGTAGTTGTTGAGATGGCATCAAACCCGATGTAGGCAAAGAAAACGGCAGCAGTGCCTTTGAAAATGCCAGACCAGCCATTGGGAATAAAAGGAGTCCAATTGTCTGTATTGATCGTAGTAGTGCCTACCACAATGAACAGCAGCAGTACCATGATCTTGAAAATAACCAGCACATTGTTGGTCTGCTTGGATTCCTGGATGCCAATATAAACGAGTATAGTAATCACAACGGTGATAAAGATTGCAGGCAGGTCGAATATGAAC
>NZ_JBQCDF010000033.1:0-33848 GCF_051961495.1 Cytophaga sp.
ATAAATGATACGTATTCCCCAGGATGACAGGTGCATTCGCCTCCTGTTCCAGCTCGCGCTGGTGCATTGCTTTCACAGTACCTGCCGTACCTACAGGCATAAAAATAGGTGTTTCGAAGGTTCCGTGGTCCGTTGTGATTACTCCCGCCCGGGCACTGGTTCCTTTGTCGGTATGCTCAACTTTATAAAACATAGTATTACTTTAAGTATGCTAAATTACTTTTATTTATCAAGGAGATAAAGCCGTTCGCTGAATAATCGCAAATAAAAATTACCCACGGAATAAGATTCCGCGAATCTGTTTTTTTGATTATTATTGAAGAAAAAAGCTTGAACTCAAACACTTTTATACTGCTTACCTGCTACCTCTCCGGCACCGCATCCATTATCTGGCTGCTTATTCAATTGTCTGCAGTTTTGTTCAGAAAAAAACCCGATGTAGATACTCATAAAGAAGGGGTTAGTGTTGTAATAGCCGCTCATAATGAAATTGAAAATTTAAAACGGTTCCTCCCTTCCATTTTAAATCAATCCTATCCTGCATTTGAAGTGATCATAGCTTGCGACCGCTGCAACGACGGCTCACAGAATTTCCTGCAATCCCTCTCCAACCCTGCCCTGAAATACATCGACATACAGGATATTGCAGCCGGCATGAATCCCAAAAAAGCTGCGCTTGATACAGCGATCAGACAAGCTGTGCATCCCTGGATTTTACTAACCGATGCGGATTGTTATCCCCTTTCCGACCAATGGATTTCTTCCATGATGGAAACTAAAGGAAGGAAAGAGATTTGCCTGGGAATTTCCCTTTATGCTGAAAAGAAGACCTTGTTAAACCGGCTTATACGTTTTGAAACGCTATTTACAGCGCTGAATTATATCAGCTGGGCCATTTTAAGGAAACCTTATATGGCTGTTGGCAGGAATCTGCTCTATAAAAAGGAATTATTTATCAACAATGGCGGCTTTGGAAAACATGCCGGACATTTAGGGGGTGATGATGATTTATTGATCCAGAAAATTGCTTCCGGCTCAAATTCAACTGTGAATATTTCAAAGTTTGGAATTACGTTAAGCCAGCCAGCAGAAGGTTTCAGCGCCTGGTGGAAACAAAAACACCGTCATTTACATGCCGGCAAACAATATCCAATGGCAGTACTTCTTGGGCTGTCCATTTACCCATTTTTAAGTAGTATTTACTATATAAGCCTGATATATTCCCTTTTTTCTTTCGATTTTAAGCAGATAATGCTATTTTATATTTTGAGAACATGTATATTTATAAGTATTTTTGTGTGTATTGGGCAGAAATTGAACGCTAGGCTACCGATTCTGTTTCTTACAATTGCTGAAATATTGTATTTGAATTATCTACTATTCGCAGGTTTTTATAATCTGGTTGTACCTATAAAAAAATGGAAGTAATAAATGACCTTCCCGAAGGAAGAGAGTTTTCAGAAAAGGCAAAAAAAGACTTTTTATTAGTAGAAAAAGCTAAGGCGACCGGCGATGAGAAAGCGTATGCAGAACTGATGTCTCGCTATAAGAAACCTGTGTATCACATGATCCTGAAAATGATCCGGAATGTGGATGATGCAGAAGACCTTACTATTGAGGCATTCGCCAAAGCCTTTAAGAATTTACATAAATTCAACCCTGACTTTACTTTCAGTACCTGGTTGTTCCGTATCGCGACAAACAACTGTATCGATTTTATCCGCCGTAAAAAATTAGTAACAACCAGCATCTCGTCATCTTTCAAAGATGATAACGGCGAGCATACTGAAATGGAAATTAAGGATAACAACTTAACTCCTTTTGAAGAAGCGATCAAAAGCCAGAAGATTGAAATCATTCAGGCAATTGTGAGCAAGCTTCCACCTAAATATCAAACGCTTGTACGCCTTCGTTATTTCGAAGAGTATTCCTATGAAGAAATCGCTGTTGCTATCGAGGCTCCTCTTGGTACTGTTAAAGCACAGCTGCACCGCGCCCGTGAATTGCTGTTAGATCTGGTTAAAAACCGTAAAGATTCTATCTGATACCTTTCTACTGATCAGGTTTTGCAAATCATTGAAAAATACTTTAAGCATCTTACCCCTGAACAAACTAAAAAGTTCAGCGCGTTAAAAGATCTGTATGCTGAATGGAACGAAAAAATAAATGTCGTTTCGCGCAAGGATATTGATCAGTTATACGAACGCCATGTACTGCATTCACTGGGTATTGCCAAGGTTATGGCTTTCAAACCGGGCACCAGAATTCTGGATGTAGGCACCGGCGGTGGTTTCCCGGGCGTTCCCCTTGCCATTCTTTTTCCGGAATGCCATTTCCATCTGATTGACTCCATCGGCAAAAAAATCAAAGTGGTTGAAGGCGTATGTGCCGGCGCAGGCATCGCCAATGTTACTGCTACCCATGGCCGTGCAGAAGATGTAAAGGACAAATATCATTTCGTTGTTAGCCGCGCCGTGACACGCTTCAAACCATTCTGGGGCTGGATCCGCACTAAATTTGACGACGATCAGTTCAATGATTTGAATAACGGCATCCTGTATTTAAAAGGCGGAGATCTTACCGAAGAGATTCAGGAACTGAACCGTCCGGCTTACGAATACGACCTGAACATGTTTTTCGAAGAAGAATTTTTCGAAACAAAAAAAGTAGTCCACGTTCCCGCTTTCTGATTCTTTTTACTGATAAAATTGTGTAGTTTTCAGTCGTTCACTTTTTAACACGACCGAACTCTATGCATTCTATTTTAAAGACCTTTATCGCATGTCTTTTATTGACTGGTATTTTTTCATGCAGCAAAAAAGACCTCATTGAAATTAAAGAAACCAATACCCAGGGAGAAATCAATCTTCAGCAGAATGTTGTCATACAATTTACAGAAGACATTGTTGGCGACAGTGCACTCGACGCATGGTCATCAAAGCCTTTGGTAAAATTCAGCCCTGAAGTAAAAGGGATGTTTAAATGGACAGCCCCAAATGAACTTACCTTCTCTCCTACTGTAGGCTTTGCACCCAGCACAGCTTACAAAGCTGAACTAACAGAAGACATAGTCAAAGAAGCGGTTTCTAAAAAGAAATTAGGCGATGAAATTACTTTTGAATTCCATACTCCTTATCTGAATTTGATTCAGATAGATAATTACTGGGCAAAAAAAGAAAGTAATAAAGCCGTGAACGAGGTGCGAATGACCTTGACATTTAATTACAAGATCAATCCCGCGCAGCTGAAAGATTTATTACAGATCAGTATCGAAAGCAAGGCGCTGCCTGTTGATGTATATACCACTACGGTAAGCAACACCATTGATATCGGCGTATCAGAAGGAGCAACTTCCTACGATGACAAAAAAGCATTGGTTTCCATCAAGCCCGGATTGAAATGCGCAGAGAGTAACTATGTTACTCCTGAATCCATCGCATACGAGACATTCATAACGTCAAAAGGCACCTTCCAGATTATTGGCGCAACACCTGAATACAATGAACAAAATGGTTATATCAATGTAAACACGAACCAGGAAGTAGCAACAGAGAACATTGAATCGCTTATTACGATTGAACCTGAGATACCGTTCACCATTGAAAAACAAAATGCCGGCTTTTATATCAAAGCCGCATTCGGCACAAACGAATCGTACGAGTTAACAATCAAAAAAGAGCTGCAGGGGATTTTCGGCGGAACATTAAAAAGTGATTATACAGAAACTGTTTTATTCGGCACACCTAAGCCTGCCATCAGCTTCATCTCTCAAAAAGGCGTTTACCTTAGCAGCAAAGGAAATAAGAACATAGCTATCCGTATCATCAACGTTCCTAAAGTTGAGGTAACGATTTACAAGATTTATGCGAACAACGTGCTTTCATTTTTCAGAAGCAACGGCATCGGCAATTATGAATATTACGATGACGAGGAAGAATACTACTACAACGATTACGGGCATTCCTATTATGGGCTGGAAGAAATCGGTGATGTGATCTATACCAAAGAAATTGAAACCAAAAATTTAAAAAAGGTTAATGGCACACCATTACTAAACCTGAGTTTCAGCGACATCAATCAATTCAAAGGAATCTACATCGTAAAAGTAAATTCTACCGAAGATCGCTGGTTAGGTGATTCTAAATTTGTTTCCATATCAGATGTAGGCTTGATTGCCAAGCAAGGTAAAAATGATTTGTTCATCATGGCCAACTCCATCCTGACTAATGAAGCGCTGGCAGATGTAGAGCTGAATCTGATCAGCCACAACAACCAAACCGTATATACCGGCAAGACAGACAATAATGGTGTGCTTCACATTACAGACCTGAAAAGCAAGATCAAGAACTTTACGGTTAAAATGATCACGGCCACCAATGGCAATGACTTTAATTACCTGCACTTCAATCAGGGGTATGTTGAAAATACCGAATATGAAACCGGCGGTGCCAAGGAAAACGAAACCGGTTATGAAGCGTTCATTTATGGAGACCGCGAAATCTATCGTCCGGGAGAAACCGTTTACCTCAATACCATCGTACGCGATGTAAACTGGCTGGCATTAAAAGCAGTTCCTGTAAAATTGAAAGTAGTACTGCCAAACGGGAAAGATTTCCAGAACATCCGTGGAACATTAAATGAGCAGGGCGCTTTTGAGACTTCGTTTAAGTTACCGGAAACAACCGTTACAGGAACGTACTCCGTTGAATTATATACATCCACCAATGTTTTATTGAATTCAATCAACATCAGTGTGGAAGAATTCATGCCAGACAGAATCAAAGTAAATGCTACGGTTAATAAAAGTGAACTGGCATTGACAGATAAACTTACTACTTCCCTACAGGCTCTGAATCTATTCGGTCCACCGGCGGCAAACAGAAACTATGAAGTAGAATTATCCCTGACCCGTAAGTACTTCACTGCTCCTAAATTCCCGGGATTTGATTTTGGTATCAACGCGTCTTCATACAATGAATTCAAGAATGAATTGCGTGAAGGCAAAACTGATAGCGAAGGAAAAGGAACGCAGGACTTCACATTCTCATCCAGCTATGAGAATTGTGGTGTGCTGCAGGGTAAAATATTCACAACGGTATTTGATGAATCGGGTCGCCCGGTACATCAGGTTAATCAGCTGGAAGTTTATACGCAGGAAATATTCTACGGTATTAAATATACCGATAGCTATGTGAGCACCAATCAGCCGTTCAATATTCCGTTGATTGCTGTAAACAGAAAAGGCGATGCCGTAGTAGCCCCTGCACGCGTTGAAGTAATCAAATACGAATGGCAGACAGTCATGCAGAAAGTCTATGATGATGACTACCGTTACGTATCGCAACGTAAGATCCGTGTAATGGATAACAAGTCGTTAACGATCAGCAAGCCCGGACAAACATACAGCTTCATACCAACACAATCGGGCGAATATGAAATCCGTTTGTATGCACCAGATGCACAATCCTATGTAAGTAATTACTTCTATGCATATGGGTGGAACAACACTTCATCCACATCTTTTGAAGTAAACACGGAAGGAAAAGTAACGATAGAAACAGACAAGAAAGAATACAACGTTGGCGACGAGGCTAAATTATTATTCAAAACGCCGTTTGAAGGTAAATTGATCCTTACGATCGAACGTAATAAAGTGTATGAATATAAAGTGCTTGAAACCAACAACCGTTCTGCTGCATATACGATTCCATTGAAAGATGAATACCTGCCAAACATCTATGTATCGGCAACACTGATCAAGCCGAATACAGACCAGAAGGTCCCGCTGACGGTCGCACACGGTTTCCAGAATCTTACTGTCAATAAAAACGAAAACAGATTACCGATTCAGATCACTGCTGTTGAGAAAAGCAGGTCCAGAACAAAACAGAAGATCTGTATTAAAACCAAAGCAGAGTCAGATATACAGGTGACAATTGCTGTAATCGACGAAGGCATTCTGCAGTTAAAAAATACCAAAACACCGGATCCTTATGGCTTCTTCTACCGCAAGCGTGCGCTGGAAGTAAACTCATATGATGTATATGCACGTCTGCTCGCGGAGCTAAATACAAACTCAAGCAGAATTGGTGGTGACGGCTACAACTTAAGCAAACGTGCAAATCCGCTGACTAACAAACGTGTTAAACTTGTTACATTCTGGAGCGGCATCCTGAAAACAAATTCAAATGGTGAGGTATGTTATGAAATTGACATTCCGCAATTCTCAGGCGATTTGCGAATCATGGCGGTCGCCTATAAAGACAACCATTTCGGCTCCGGGCAGAAGAGCATGAAAGTTGCTGACCCGATTGTAACATCTACTGCCTTGCCACGGTTCTTAAGTCCGGGTGATTCACTAAATATGCCTGTTACCTTAAGTAATACAACCCCTAAACCAATCCGTGCAGATGTAACCATCAGTACAACCGGCGCAGTTAAAGTGTTTGGCAACAACACACAGCAGATTGACATACCAGCCAACTCTGAAAAACAAGTCAGCTTTAAAATGGTTGCCGATCAGAAAGTTGGCACTGCCCAGATCGTAACATCGATCAAGGCTATCAACGAAGTGTTTAAGGAAGAAATCGACATTACTGTAAGACCGATTACATCCTTAATTAAGCTATCGGGTTCAGGTTCTGTTAATGGTGGCAGTACAGCCAACTTTACCATGACGAATGATTTTGTTCCGTCGAGCGTCGCGACTAAAATTGTTGTGAGCCGTTCGCCGATGGTCAGCTTTACGAAAAATCTGAGTTATTTGATCGGCTATCCGCATGGTTGTATTGAACAGACGACCTCAAGAGCTTTCCCGCAGCTATACATACGTGATCTGATGAAAGAGCTTAAACAAGCAAGCTACACAACCGAATCCCCTGAAAAAATGGTACAGGAAGGTATCAACCGTATCTACACCATGCAGACCTATAACGGCAGCTTCGGTTACTGGCCGGGTAATTACGAAGGTAACTGGTGGGGTACTGCGTATGCAACACACTTTCTGATTGAAGCGAAAAAAGCAGGTTATGAAGTGCAGGCAAATGTAATTGACAAAGCAATCAGTTACCTGAAAAATAAAGTAAAAGAAAAAGGTCAGTACACATACTATTACTATGATTACAACAACACCTATAAAAACCGTGTAATCGCAGCGAAAGAGATCTTCTATTCCTTGTATGTGATGAGCCTGTACAACCAACAGGATTTATCTGTAATGAACTTCTACAAAACAAATACAAGCATGCTGGCAACAGACAGCCGTTACCTGTTAGCCGCAACCTATCTTCGTATCGGTGACCAGGCTTCTTACAGAACCCTGATTCCAGCATCTTTTGACAATGAAAAATCGATCAACAGTTTCGACGGCAGCTACTACAGCTATGTGCGTGACATGGCAATCATACTGGATGTAATGGTTGAGAATGATCCGAACAATGCACAGATTGGCATGTTAACAAAACACCTGAGTGAACAGCTGAAAAATAAGTACTACCTGAATACGCAGGAAACCTCATTTGCATTGATTGCACTGGGTAAGATCGCCCGTAAAAATGCTAATAGCACAGTTGTAGCAGATATTAAAAGTGGCAGTGCTAATATCGGAACTTATAATTCAGGTGTATTGGTAATAAATAAAAATCAATCCAATAATACCATTTCCATTGTTACCAAAGGTACAGGAACGCTTTATTATTCATGGGAAGCTGAAGGTATCAGCATGAATGGTACCGTGAAGGAAGAAGATAATTTCCTGGCGGTCCGCAGACAGTTCTTCGACCGCAATGGTTCACCAATCAATAGCAATAACTTTAAACAGAATGATCTGATTGTTGTACGTCTTGCTGTTCAATCGAAAGATAAGAGCAACGTTGAAAACGTTGTGTTGACAGACATGCTGCCGGCAGGATTCGAAATTGAAAATCCACGATTGAATGATTATTCAGAAGTAAGCTGGATCAAAAACAATTCAACACCTGAATACTTTGATATCCGCGATGACCGGATCAACATGTTTGTAACTGCAACCAATGATGTCAGATACTATTATTATATGGTACGTGCTGTAAGTACGGGTAAATTCAAACTTGGGCCTGTAAGCGCTGATGCCATGTACAATGGCGAATATCATTCATACAATGGTTCCGGCACCATCACTGTTACGGCTAAATAAGCTGCATGCATCCTGTATTCAAGAAAATAATTCCTTCTAAAAAAACAACAATCAGACTTGCGTCTTTCACTGCAGGTCTGATTGTTTTGTTTTTTATCCTGGATCTGATTTTTAAACTCCCTCCTCTTCCACAGTATTCAACTGTTGTCACTGCTGATAAGGGAGAAATTATTCACGCTTTTTTAAGTAAAGATGAAAAATGGCGTTTCAAAATCAGTACAAAAGAAATGCATCCGGATCTTAAAAAGGCTTTCATCAACAAGGAAGATAAATACTTTTATTATCATCCGGGTATTAATGTCTTTGCGATTACCCGTGCAGCGTTCAATAATATACTTAAAAATAAAAAAACCTCCGGGGCATCCACGATCACCATGCAAGTGGTTCGTTTATTAGAGCCACGCGATCGAACTTACCTGAATAAATTTGTAGAAATCTTCCGGGCACTGCAGCTGGAACTGCATTACAGCAAAGAAGAAATCCTTGAACTGTACATCAACTTCGTTCCCTATGGATCTAACATTGAAGGAGTAAAGGCCGCTTCCCTGCTTTATTTTCAGAAATCACCCGAACAGTTAAGCTTAGCGCAGATCGTTTCGCTAACCATCATTCCCAACAGGCCCGTATCTTTAAATCCGCAACGATATCCGCAGGTACTGATGGCCGAGCGTAACAAGTGGCTTGAACGTTTCGCCGAAGGAGAACTGTTCGATGCCGCACGTATACAGGATGCATTAAAAGAAAATGTTTATGCCGTACGCAAACCACTGCCTAAAAAAGCGCAGCACTTAAGTGTACGTCTGCATAGAAAATATCCACGGCTCACCGAGATCAATACGAATATAAAACTCACCACCCAGGAACGTGCACAGATCATACTGGAGAACTACATGGCCCGCATTAAACAGATGGGAATCCATAACAGTGCGGTGATTATTTTTAACAATGAAACAAAAAAAACAGAAGCTTATATCGGCTCTCCGAATTTTGACGACAGAGAGTTTGACGGACAGGTAGATGGTGTTAATGCTATCCGTTCACCAGGCAGTACACTGAAACCATTCATCTACGGCATGGCCTTTGATAAAGGTTTGCTTACTCCTAAAATGGTAATTGAAGATATTCCAACCAACTTCGACGGATATATACCGACGAATTTCGATGAGCATTTCAATGGATTGGTCTCGGTTGAAAAATCCCTGGCTTATTCATTAAACATTCCTGCAGTAAAAACCATTGAACAACTTACTCCAGCTTTGGTTACCAAAGCCCTTGTCAAAAGCGGTTTCAAACAGATCAAACGTGACGAAGCACACCTGGGACTTTCCTTATCCCTCGGTGGCTGCGGCGTAACACTTGAAGAGCTTGCGCATCTCTACACGATCTTTGCTCAAAACGGAACATTATATAATTATCCTATCCTGCAACAGGATTCTTCTTCCTTTTCTACACCGGTACTATCAGAAGCTTCTTCCTATATGATCTCTGAGATCCTGACACAGATTACACGTCCGGATCTGCCCAATAACATGCAAAGCAGTTTTCATATCCCGCACATTGCCTGGAAAACCGGTACTTCCTACGGACGGAAAGATGCCTGGTGCGTTGGTTATAATAAAAAATATACCATTGGTGTATGGCTCGGCAACTTCGATGCAACCGGTGTACATGAATTGACTGGCACAGACATCGCTACACCACTGCTGTTTGAATTATTCAATACGCTTGATTACAATTCCCTGCAGCATTGGTTCTTCAAACCAAAATCACTGCAGCTGCGTACTGTTTGTACCTACAGCGGATTACCCATGGGCGAACATTGCGCAGAAAGCATGATCGATCAATACATCCCGAAAGTATCACCGAATCAGCAATGCCAGCATATGAAGGAATATACTGTATCGGCCAATCTTGCTTACAGTTACTGCACCTCCTGCATACCTGATGGCGGCTACATCACCAGAACCTATCCGAATATTTCTGCCGCGCTGGCGGATTTTTATGATTCACAGCATATCCCTTATGAAAAGCCGCCTGTACATAATCCCATGTGCGTACGGATCATGCAGGATCAGGGTCCGAAGATTGTAATGCCTACCAACAATAAAGAGTATTTAATTGAACGCGCTGTACCTACTGAGATTCAGTTGAAGTGCATTGTTCCCAATGATGTGTTAAAAGTATACTGGTATCTCAACGGCAAATTCTATAAGGAAGCAACACCGAAAGAAGAAGTTTTTTTCCTGCCGGAGGAAGGCATTACAAAAATATCCTGCAGCGACGACAGAGGCAGGAACAGCAGCGTAAGTATTACAACTGATTTTTATTGAGTGAAGCTTAAGGCTTAACGCGAAAAGCTTAAAGCCTTGATCTATTACACATAGATACCTTATTCCTTCTGATATGTCATTTCTTTTAGGAATAAACAAGAGCAGGTGAAGAAACTACTGCAAGAAATTATAGAATACTTATTTATCTGCAACCATCTTATTGATTTGAGGCTGAAGAATCCAGACACCAATTAGAAAAAACCAGGCAAGAAAAAACTCCCCTACGAAATCTGTAAATGTAACCTCATGTTGTAACTCAACTGTTTTAATTGTCTTGGCAACAAAGTACATTGTATGCAAGATACAGAATATTGAAAACAAATGCATTGGAACAATAATTCCGATTATCGAAAATATAAAACCGATATCTGGAACTCCTTTAATGAAGCCATTCATAGCTATTTGTATAAAAACCATAATACAAGCAATGTAAACCAGCGGTATAAAAAAGAAAACTTTAAACCTAGTTAGTTTTAAGCGAATATGCTGAGGTATTTTATGTTGCAGACCGGTAGTAACAGACCAGAACCAACCAAAAATAACGCCTGCATAAAGTGTCGCAATCAAAAAGAAATACCCAAAGTACTTATACATAAAGAATGGTTCATGCGCTCTTGCCATAATTACATTCACAATCATCATATACATCATCACCATCTGAAATACAAAAGGAATCACGAACATCAGAATAAACAACTGCCAGTGTTTTGCTTTTAAAAATACGTTTACCATAGTTATATAAATTTTAATTTTTTCAATATGGTTATATGCTGAAATTACCTGGCCAGATCAGCCATATAATCCAACAAAGCTTTTTTATGTTTAAAAATCAGCTGCGCCAATACAAACTGATACCCCTGAAGACTTTTATAAAATACATCAACTGCTTTCTCGTTATATGCGGTACGATTAAAGTACTGCCAATCCTGTGAAAGGTATTGTGTAAATACTTCTTTTATTTCGTCATTTAATATATTTTCAAACAATGGATTTCCAAGTATATCTTCCACCTCCTTTTTAAAAAATCTTTCCTGGCGGTAGATCAATTTAAGATTTGCTTCAATTACATCAAATGAAAGTGATTGAGACATGAAAGCAGCCTCTTTGGCAAGATCCATATATACAGGATTTTTCCGCTCAAATGCAGTCAATGCATCAAGAACCCTCCTGTAAAGTTCTTTAAATTCATGCGCTTTATTTTGCTCAACAGCCAGATGATGAAAAAAGGAATAAATCTCATGATCATGCGCATCAGTTTTCTGCTTTAATTCTTTGGCTTCGGCTTCCAATTGTTCGATTAATGCACCGGCTCTTCTGTAATAATATTTAGTACCATCATATTGAATCCATTGAATTTTTAATTCCTGACTGGAAATCTGCTTCAATGCTGTGATATCATTTTCCAGCACATTTACACGACAGGCTAAGCTTACTGCCTGCTGGTCAAACAGCTTTTCAATGTATTTCGGTGACCAATCCTCCAACACAGGTAATTTAGCTTCATCTATTAAACCAGGATTAATAAAATCGTAGTAACCATTATATGAGGCATCATACGAATTGGAATTAATTTCATTCGTATACCCCTTAATAAAGTCTTCGATTGTAATGTCTACCGGCCTGCTTGAATACGGAGGTAATAAAAAAAGCTTACGGGTAAATTCCCGTTCAAAATCAACGATGTTTGAAAAAATAGTTGAAGCCTGGTTTGAATTTGAATTTCCCGCAGGTAAATTCAGCAATTGCAGATGAGCGACGCGGTCTTCTGTGCTTGGATGCGAATTCCAATCTTCAACTAAACTTAATTTAGACTTATTGAATCTATTCAGATATTCATATGATATCTGCGGCAGTCCGTTTTCAACAGGAATATGCTGCTGCGCAGCTGTAAAATTCATAACAAATTTCTGTTGCGGATATATATTTTCAGTACTTACTTTCTGTTCAATTTTTGTAAAATAATAATTCACCGCATTTGCATAACAAAAATCAGCCAGAGAGATTCTCATAAGAGCTCTGGACAAAGCGTCAGATCCGGCTACTTTTGCAGCAATAGCATCCGCATCAAACTCCATCTCCCTTGACAGTTTTAAATAATTAAGATTAACTATTTCATATAGCTTCTTTAGGATAAATTTTATTCCTTCAATAATTGTTACTGCCGTTTTGATAAAGATATGTATATACGAGCTAAAACTCATCCATTGCTGCACAAACCGGCCATACGATTCTCTATCGCTCAACATATTAAAAATTATATGATTCACGTTTGATACATATACACCCACTTTCATGCTTTGCTGCGAAAAGTGTCCAAATTCATGTGCCAGGATTGCTTTAAATTCCTCGACAGAAATAGTATTCACCAATCCAATCCCAACGATCAGATTTTTCCTGATCGGTAAAAACATACTCCAGAAGCCTGAATCATAAAAAACAGCGGCATTTACATCTCCCGACAAATAAACATGTTTAGGAAAATCTGTTTTGACTTCTTTTACAATCTCCTCAATTAACTTAAATAATTCCGGTTGCTGCTCTTTTTTAAGTTCAATTAAATGAGACCGATCTGTATTGTTTTTTGAAAAAACGAATTCGAACAAAAAAATGACGACCATAAAACTCATCGCCATGAGACCGATTCCAACAAATAGTGTAATAAGGCCCGGATGGAAGATCATAATATTAAGGGCGATATAGAAACATATCCCAACCAGCAAAAAAACTAAGGCTATTAAAAATAAGTAAGAGAAAACAAAAAATATAATTGATAGTATAGCAAGAATTGCATTCTTTTTATAAGATGTCGTACGCTCAATAGATTGCTTCATTTAACTTTGATTATAACTGAATAAGTGATTACGTATATATTTGGTAATTGTTCCGGAATTATCCTACTCGGTTATTTTCGTGTACACAAACTAAACATCAATCTGCCATTTAATAATGCTCACCTTCCAGTATGATTTCAGATACAACCAAATCTAAAAAATCATCTTTGTTAATCTGATTATATTCTTCTTCGGTATAAAATTTATCGGCACGAAACGTAATGGTACTATACAATAGGGAAAGCTTTTTTGCACGATCCAACGGATGGCCTATACTCCACTGACCAGCCCCATATTGTTTAATCACATCCCGGAAAGTACTTTTACCTATTATGATATTCTTTTCTGTACTGCCTTTAAACGGCCAGGCAAAGAGTATTTTATAAATCGGGACATTTCTGATATCTTCTCCTAAAACAATAAAACTGACTCCTTGCTTAGGATACGTAATTTTATTGATCGGAATCGATTCTCCTTCTGTAGTACCGACTGTTACTTTAGTCGTCCAGGTGTCTACTTCATAGTCAAAGCCGTAAACAGCTTCTATATCTTTTAAGGTAGATGAATCAATCTTCAAACCATTGTATGCAGAGGCGTCAGAATTAATCACCGGATTCTTTAAAGTGAATCCGATAGATATAATCAAAGCACACAAACCGATCAGAAGTTTAGTTTTCATTGGATTGCAATTGTTGATTCTTTACCGATTACATCTTCGGTTTCTCTACCACAACCTTGATCTTATCCGTTGGCTTCAGACCCGACAATACTTCTACCTTGATTCCATCCGACAAGCCGGTTTTCACAAGCTGTTTTTTAAACTCCTGTGGTTTGGTTTCTACTTCTGCAAAAACAGAGTCTCCTTTAAATTGCAGCAATGATTCTTTAATCACCAGCACCGAATCGCGGCGCTGCAACACCAGGTCAGCATTGGCACTGTAACCCGAACGGATATATTCCTTTTTATCAATATGTACAGCAGCTTTAATTTCAAATTTAATCGCGCCGTCTTCGGTAATACCTTTGGGAGAAATAAATTCCAGCTTCGCCGGAAAAGTCTTGTTATCTATGGCACCAATGTGCAGGTCGATATCCATGCCTTTGTATATTTTCCCCACTTCAGACTCATCTACCTTGCCGAGGAAAATCATGTCATTCATGTTGGCAATAAAAGCAATAGTTGTGCCTTCGTTGAATGTATTTCCTTCAATCACAAAGCCGCCTTCTTCAACAGGCACGTCAAGCACCATACCGCTAACCGTCGCGCGTACCAGGTTCGTAGCATTTCCTGCCTGCTTGGTTGCACCTTCTTTTACAATGTCATAATTATTCACCGCAGCGCGCAGCGTTTCTTTCGCCTGGTTATAATCCAGCTGATAACGATTAAACTCTGCCTGCGGAATGAGCTGTTCCTCATACAGTTTTTTGTATCGGTTGTATTCGGTCTCTGCCTGCTCCAGCTGCAGTTGTGCCTTTGTTACATTGGTTTCCGCATTATTCAGATTCACCATGTTCGGTACTATGCGGATGCGTGCAATCAGTTCGCCTTTCTCAACATACTTTCCGGCTTCGACATACAGTTGGTCAACAATACCGGATACCTGTGACTTGATCGCAACTTCCTTACGCGGTACAATCGCCCCGGCGGAAACAGACTTCTGTACCACATCGCTATAGAACAAGCTATCCGTTTGAAAGATCACTGGTTTCTTTTGTGAGTTCTGATATAAAAACCAGAATGTCCAGACAAAAAGAAAAGCCATTCCGGCAATAAGTGTATAGGTAATAATTTTCTTGATCATATGTTTATTCTGCCCGCAGGGCTTCAATAGGATTTATATTAGCAGCTTTGATTGCAGGTATCAAACCTGCCAGCGCTCCGGAAAATACAAGGATAATGGTTGCTGTAATGGCAACATCAAAATCGATATCCGGGTTTGTGAAATAGGAATTCTTTGTATCGGCTGTTGCCAGCATGCTTTTAAACCATTCAACAAGTAACACACCAGCAAGCAAACCAAAGTAACCTGCGAGTGAAGTAATGAAAACAGATTCCTGAATGATTAATGAAATGATCGACATGGGTGTTGCTCCCAATGCTTTGCGGATTCCGATTTCTTTCGTACGCTCTTTCACAATGATCAACATGATGTTGCTTACACCAACAATCCCTGCGATGATACTCATGATCCCAACGCCCCAGATAAAAATATTAATGCCAAAAAACAGTCCGTTGATCTTTTGTGTTTCCTTTCCCGAGTTCCAGCCTCCCACTGCATTTTTATCTTTGGGTGACACCAAATGTTTGGTAGCCAGGTACTGTTTTACCTTATCTTCCACTTCTATAGGATCATAGCCATCTCTGGGCGTTACACCAAATACACTGATGCGATCCTGCAGGTTGAATGTTGTCTGCAGCGTAGACAAGGGAATAAATATTTTCTCTGAATCATCGCGGCCGCTGCCGCCCATGTTTTCTACTTCGAAGCAACCGATCACCTGAAAGTAAACACCCTTCATCTGAATGTATTTACCCACCGATGGTTCCTGTCCGAACAGCAGCTCACGGACACGCGTACCAATCACGGCAACCTTACGTTTTTCATCCACATCATGCTGGTTAATAAACCGGCCTTCGGAATATTTCATCGGCCGCACATTATCCAGATCCGGCACATTGCCATCTACCTTAAAATTTCCGGTAACATTTTTATAATTGATCGTGTAATCTCCGGTCAGCGTTGTGCCTGCTGCGAGATACAAAATCTCCGGCATCTGCTTTTTCAGGTACTCATAATCTTCATTCTTAAAACTCACGTACCTGCCAGGCTTCATGCCTTTGTATGGAATGGTTGTTTTACCGCCCCAGATCCACATAGTATTTTTAGCCATGCTACTGAAATTCTGGTTCACACCATTCTCCAGTCCTTTGCCGGCAGCCAGCAACAACACCAGCATGAAGATCCCCCAGAAAACACCGAATGCAGTAAGCAAGGTCCGCAACGGGTGCTTCCTGATGGTATTAAATATTTCCTGCCATTTATCTAAATCAAACATATGTTATGTTTTATGGGCATATTGAATATACCCGTAAAATTTGATTTTATCGTAGAAGCGTGTTGCATACGCCCTGTTTCCGATACGTCGGATGTTTTCAATACGGGCGTATGCAATACACCCCTACATTTTGTGCATTGGGCGTAATATGCCCCTACATCATTAATCCGTCTTTTAAACGGATGATGCGATCGGTTTTTTCGGCGATGTCGTGTTCATGCGTAACGATCACCACGGTTATCCCGGCGGCATTGATTTCTTTCAGCATTTCCATTACATCGTAAGAGGTCTGGGTATCCAATGCACCTGTCGGTTCATCGGCTAAAATCACCTTGGGCTGTGAGGCCAATGCCCTGGCAATGGCAACCCGTTGTTTTTGTCCGCCCGATAATTGATTCGGCATGTGTTCTGCCCAGTTTTTCAGCCCCACCCGATCCAGGTATTCCAGTGCGATCCTTAAACGTTCTTTGCGTCCCACGCCTTGATAATACAGGGGAAGCGCCACATTTTCAGCTGCATTTTTAAACGCCAGTAAATTAAAGGACTGAAAAACAAAACCTAAAAACTTATTCCGGTAATAAGCTGCTTTGGATTCGGAAAGATCCTTGATCAATGTACCGTTGAGCCAGTATTCGCCTTTATCATAATCGTCCAGAATACCTAAAATGTTCAGCAAAGTAGACTTTCCTGAACCAGACGAACCCATGATGGATACAAATTCCCCCTCTTTGATCGTTAAATCTATACCTTTGAGCACATGCATGGTATTGCTGCCGGTAGTGTATGATTTGTTGATATCCTTTAATACAATCATGAATCGTGTAAGAATGCTAAATGCTGCGCCAAACTAGGAGAGTTCGTTTACATTATCAATAAAAGAAAGTAATTTTATTCCAATTGTTGATATTAAGCTTCATTGATTCTAAAAACGTTACTTTACATAAAAAATACATCTTCTTATGAAGAATTTATTTACGCTGCTTTTCTTTACGCTTTCATCTGCACTTTTCGCCCAACAAACGTGGACCCTGCAACAATGCCTGGAATATGCCGAAACGCATAGTTCTCAATTACAAAAAGTTAAGAATGCTTCTCTAACCGGCGAGCAGAATGTGCTGCAGGCTAAAGGCGCATTCCTTCCTACCATCAACGGCACCGCAACACACAATTACAATTATGGCCGGAACATTGACCCTTTTACCAACGTCTATATCAACCAACAGGTGCGTTCCAATAACTTCAGCCTTAACGGCAGCCTGGTACTCTTCAATGGTTTTTTACTGCAGAATTCGCTGAAGCAAAGTAAAGATGATTTGGCTGCTGCTCAAAGCGACATAGACCAGTACAGGCTTGACATGAGCCTTTCGATTGTACAGGCATATCTGACGATATTGATGAATGAAGAGAAGGTAAACAATACAGCGCTACAGGCACAAACAACAAAGGCTGTATACGAACGCAGCAACAGACTTAAAGAGTCGGGGGTTATCACAAACAGCGCATCACTGGATGTGTATGCGCAATGGAAGACCGAAGAAGCTATGGCTATACAAGCGAAAAACGACCTCGACCTATCCTATCTGAATTTAGGTTTACTGCTTGAGTTAACGGATCCGATGGCCATTCGTATAGTACGGCCGCCAGACATAGATGTTAAACAAACAATGAACTTTAATGACCCGGCTGAAGTGATGAATAACGCCGTTGATCAGATTCCGCAATTAAAAAGTCTGGCATACAGACAACAAAGTGCGGCCCATGCTTACCATGCTACCCAGGGAAGATATTATCCCCGTTTAACATTGAACGGATCGTTAAGTACCTTATACTCAACATCAGGAAAAGTAGTTGAAGGTCAACAATATACAGGAAATCAAATTATTGGATATACCGAAACAACCAATGAAGCTGTATTATCTCCAGTCTATAAAAATATAGTGGCCAGCAAAGATTTCGCTCCTCAGATCAAAGACAATTACAATAAATTCATTGGTCTTACTTTAACCATTCCGTTATTGAACGGTCTCCAGGTACGCACCAGTGTACACCGCGCTGAAATCGCATCAACGCAGGCAGAACTGGATATGAATATTGCAAAAATAAGTCTGCAGCGCACCATCTATACAGCATTTTACCAGGCACGGGGAAGCCAGGCTAAATTAGCAGCATTAAACGAATCATTTACCGCGAGCCAGGAGTCTTATCGAAGCGCGGAAAAAAGGTTTGATAATGGCATTATTAATTCCGTTGAGTTCAGTCAGGTCAAGACAAGATATACGCAATCACAATCTGATTTACTGCAGGCAAAATATGATTTCATATTTAAAAATGCGATATTAGATATTTATTCAGGCCAACCGCTGGATATCCAATAATAAAATTCATTTAATGCTTAAAAACTTTACAGGCGTTCATTATGAAAAAAAACAACGAAACGGTCATTTGGGTATTACGATTTATAGTATCTGCTCTATTTATTTTTTCAGCCATATCAAAAATAAAAACCATAGCTGCTTTTGAACATCAGATAATCGTTCAGGAAATTACTAATATCTGTTTCGCTCCCATTCTGGCTCGCTTTGTGGTTGCTGCTGAATTTTTCCTTGGAATTGCATTCTTACAAAATCATTTCTTTAAGAAATTCATTATTCCGGCAACAATAATCATGTTGACAGGCTTTTGTATACACCTGAGCTACCAGATCTTCCTGCATGGCGACTCGGGCAACTGCGGCTGCATGGGCGACTGGATTCCGATGACTCCTTCCCAGGCATTAATCAAGAACATAGTAACCTTAGGCATTCTGATATATCTGTGGGTAAACACTGAAACAAAAAAAACAAACAAACACCGTTATCCATTAGCCATACTATTTGTATGTTTCGCTTTTGTATTCCTGGCTTACCAACCGGAATGTGCCTGTGATCCGAATGCCGCAGCACTTACACCACCGGCTCCAATTATTGAACAGATCATAAAAACCGATACCGTATATGTTGAAAAAGGCGCCAAAGGCTTAAAAGTATTAACACCGGCCAAAAAAGAAACCGGTAAAAAAGATTCTGCTGTAACAGTCGCTCCGCCTAAAGAAATTGTTCCGAGAAAAACATCCGTCTTTGCTCCTTATACCAACTTCAGTTCAGGTACAACAAATCTAGATGCAGGCAGACAGATTGTATGTCTGTTCAATGTCGATTGCGACCATTGCATGAATACCGCTAAAGAAATCTGTGAGCTGAATAAAACAACTAAGCTGCCTCCGGTACATATTATCTTCTGGGGAGAAGAATCACAGAAAGATGCATTCTTTAAATTTGCCGGCTGCAGCTATCCATACATGTTTGTGGATGCAGGAAAATTCTTCCGCCTGCTGGATAAGGCTCCTTCTCCACCACGTATAGTTGTATTGAATGAAGGAAACATCGTTGGTGATTTCAGCTCCGAAACATTTACTAAAACTGCACTTGTAGAAGCGACTAAGAAATAATTATGTTTTCTAAAATAACCGGATGCATTTTATTGATCAGTTTGTTTTTTGTATCGTTCGATATAAAAAACACAAGACAAGTATCGTTGAAACACATTGTGATTGATGCCGGCCATGGCGGCAAAGATCCAGGCTGCAATGGTAAATATTCCAAAGAAAAAGATATTACGCTGCAAATAGCTTTACAGTTGGGCGAACTGATTAAAACCAACCTGCCGGATGTTGAAGTTACTTATACAAGAACAGATGATCATTTTGTTGAACTGCATGACCGTGCTGCTATTGCAAACCGTATCAATGCAGATCTGTTCATCTCAATCCACGTAAATGCAGGTCCGGAACAGCTTGCCGGCACTGAAACGTACTGCATGGGATTACATAAAACAGAATCGAATATGCAGGTTGCCCAACGCGAAAACTCTTCCATCTTAATGGAAAGCAACAGACAAACGAATTACGATGGCTTTGATCCAAACAAACCGGAATCGTATATCATGTTTTCGCTTTACCAAAGCGCCAACCTGGCAAACAGTATGATCCTTGCTGAAAATATTGAACAGGAATTTAAAACATATAATCAGCGCTACAGCCGTGGCGTGAAGCAAGCAGGCTTCTTAGTGCTCTGGAAAACAACCATGCCTTCGGTCCTTGTCGAAACAGGATTTTTAACACACAAAGACGAAGAGACGTATTTGAATTCTGAAAAAGGTAAAATTCAAACAGCATATGGTATATACAGTGCCATTGAAGATTACAAACAATTGATCGAAGCCGAGTGATAGTTTAAAGTGTAACGTGTATAGTTTAAGCATTAGCACTGTAAACTAAAGGGCGGTTATTGGATTCAATAAACAATTACACTTTACACTTTCAACTCTATACTTTTATTATGACTGACGCTCAACTACACGAACTGAAATTTCCGATCGGCGAATACAAAAAAACAATCAATCCTTCTAAAGAAGAACTTGCTGCTTTTATTTCAGACATACATCTGTTTCCGCAACGGCTGCGTGAAGCTGTTGAACCATTAAGCCAGGCGCAGCTGGATACAGCTTACCGTCCGGGCGGGTGGACGATCAGACAAGTCATTCATCATTGTGCGGATAGTCACATGAACAGCTTTATCCGTTTCAAGCTTGCATTAACTGAAGAAAACCCTACCATCAAACCTTATTGGGAAGATCGCTGGGCGGAATTGATTGACAGCAAAATGGCAATAGAATTCAGCCTTCACATTTTAGACGGGCTACACACCCGCTGGACAGCCTTGCTCGACTCGTTAACCGATGCAGAATTAAAAAGAACGTTCGTACATCCGGAACACTCTACACCTTTCAAACTTGATGAATATATTGGCATGTATGCCTGGCACAGCAACCACCACCTGGCACACGTTACAGAATTAAAAAAACGTCGGGGCTGGTAAAATACAAACTCCGGTATTCACATTTCAAATAATAAAAGAGCTTCATATTATATATATGAAGCTCTTTTATTTATTACCGGATAACAAATTCATTTAATCCATCTTTTTAAAAAAATATTCTAAAATCCGTTACTTCTCTATATCCGGTGGTGTATTTAAGATGAAGATTGAAAAACCTTCATCCTGGGAAAGAAACACAACTCATTTTAAACTATAGAGACCGACGATGAAAAAAGTCTATTTACTCATTTTATCACTACTGGGCATGACTGCTGCTTTTGCGCAGGATCAGTGTAAAGTAGTTGGCTGGGCCACACAAAATGGCGGCGTAACCGGAGGCGGTACAGCAACACCAACCGTAGTAAGCACTTACACTGCTTTAAAAAGCGCTCTTACTACAGCTTCTGTAAAAGTGGTACACATTTCAGGAACCATTACCTTCCCTGCCAATGGCCGTATTACCATTCAGGATACGGATGGAAAAACCATTATCGGTTTAGCAGGATCCAGAATGATTTCTGTAGACATGACTGCCAGCGGATCAGGCATACTATATATCAAGAGAAGTACGAACTTCATCATGAGAAACCTCACGTTTGAAGGGCCGGCAGCTTATGATGTAGATGGCAATGATAACTTAACGCTGGATGATTGCCAGAATTTCTGGGTAGACCATTGCGATTTTCAGGACGGCATGGATGGAAATTTTGATTTAAAAAACATGACGGATTATATATCAGTTACCTGGTGTAAATTCAGTTATAACAAACCACCAAAAGCCGGTGGTTCAGGTGGCACAAACGACCATAGATTCTCAGACCTGATCGGCAGTTCTGACGGGGCAACCCAGGATGCCGGCAAATTAAGAATCACCTTTCAATATTGCTGGTGGGCACAAGGCTGTGTAGAACGCATGCCACGTGTACGCTTCGGAAAACTGCACATTGCAAACTGTTTCTATAACAGTACTGTATCGAATACATGTATTCGCGCAGGTTATAAAGCCGATTTACTGATTGAAAGCAATGTGTTTTCAGGTGTGAAAAATCCAATAGACCTATACAACAATGATTTCACAGCCGTAACAGCAAAGAATAATATTTTCACCAATACGACCGGCGGCACTACTGGCAGCGGTACTTCATTTACTCCACCCTACTCTTTAACAATTGCCCCTGCAAGTACTGTTCAAAGCCTTGTAACAAATACAGCCTGCGGATCCGGAGCTACACTAGACAGTCCAACGCAGTGCGGTTGCGGCACTCCGGTAAACATAGCGCCTGTTACCACACTTACTGCTCCGGCTACCGGATCAACAGCCTGCTTTGGGACAGCAATTTCAATCACGGCAACAGCAACAGATGACGGTACTGTTTCAAAAGTAGATTTTTATAACGGTTCTACCCTTTTAGGTACAGACAATTCTTCGCCTTATACATTCAGCTTTACACCTACTGCAGCAAGTACTTTATCACTAAAAGCCATAGCAACTGACAACGACGGATTGACCGGAACATCTTCAGCTACCACTGTAACCGTATCTGCACTGCCAACAGCAACCATTACAAGTCCTGCTACATCATTCTGTACGGGAGGCAATGTAGTATTAACATCAAGTACAGGCTCTTCATACAAATGGTTCAACGGAACAACACAAGTAGGTACTGCTGCGACCTATACAGCAACAGCTGCCGGAACCTATACCGTTGAGGTTACAAACGCGAACGGCTGTAAAGCAACATCTGCCGCAAAAACAATCACTGTGTCATCACTTCCAACAGCAACCATCTCTGCACCAAAAACATCTATCTGTACAGGTGAATCGGCAACGCTGACTTCAAGTACAGGCACTTCTTACAAATGGTTCAATGGAACAACACAAGTTGGTACAGCATCTACGTATGCAGCAACAACTGCCGGAGCATACACGGTTGAAGTCACCAATTCAGCGGGTTGCAAAGCAACTTCTGCAGTTACCCAGATCGCAGTAAATGCTGCTCCAACAGCAGCGATCACAACTCCTGCTACATCCTTCTGCGACGGAAGTTTCACTGTATTGACAGCCAGCAACGGTTCATCCTACAAATGGCTTAATGGAACAACACAAGTTGGGACAGCTGCTACATATACAGCAACAACTGCCGGATCCTACACAGTAGAAGTAACAAATGCCGGCGGTTGTAAAGTAACTTCAGCGGCAACCGTTATTACAGTCAATACAGCACCAGCTGCAACGATAACAGCATCTTCAACTTCATTCTGCACGGGTGGCTCTGTTACCCTTACTGCAAGCGCTGGCTCTTCTTACAAATGGTTCAGAGGAACGACACAGGTAGGAACAGCTGCTACCTACACTGCAACAATTGCAGGATCCTACACAGTGGAAGTAACAAATACCGGCGGTTGTAAAGCTACCTCAGCTGCTACAGTTATTACAGAAACCCCTGCAGCAACAGCAAACATCACTACACCCTCAACCAGCATTTGTGCAGGAAACTCTGTGACCTTAACGGCAAGTGTAGGTGATTCATATAAATGGTTCAACGGAACAACGCTGGTTGGAACAGCTGCAACGTACAATGCTACAACCGCCGGCGCATATACGGTGGAAGTAACATCCGGAAGCTGTAAAGCAACATCTGCTGTTACTCAAATCGACGTTGTTACAAACCCGGGTGCAACGATTACAGCTCCGTCAACATCCATGTGCGCAGGTGGTTCTATTATATTAACAGCCAGCACAGGAACATCGTACAAATGGTTCAATGGAACAACACAAGTTGGTACAGGCTCAACTTATATTGCTACTGCAGCAGGTGCATACACGGTAGAAGTAACTGCAACAGGTGGCTGCAAAGCAACATCAACCGCTACAGTTATTTCCACTGTACCTAATCCGGTTGCAACCATTACAGCTCCTGCAACAACCATTTGTGATGGTAATACAGTAACATTAACAGCAAGCACAGGTGATTCATATAAATGGTTCAACGGCTCAACGCAGGTTGGAACAGCTGCAACGTACAATGTTACAACCGCCGGATCTTATACGGTAGAAATTACAAATGCAGGAAATTGCAAAGCAACATCCGCAGCTGTATCAATCTCCGTAAACAGTGCGCCGGAAGCAATCATAAGCGGTCCGGACTTTATATGCGCAGGCAGCTCCATAACGCTTACTTCAAACACAGCTTCTTCTTATAAATGGTTCAATGGTACTACACAGGTTGGAACAGACTTTAATTATACGACATCCGTACCAGGCACCTATACCCTTGAAGTAACAAATGCAGCCGGATGTAAAGCAACGTCTGCTGTAAAAACAATCGCTGTTAACCAGATTGCAACATGGTATGAAGATACAGACGGCGATGGTTACGGAGATCCGAATTCAAGTGTTACGGCTTGCTGGCAACCAAACAATTACATCTCTGTTGCCGGAGATGCTTGTCCGAAAGATGCAAACAAAATAACCCCCGGCATCTGCGGGTGTGGTATAGCGGAAGACGCCTGTGCGCCAACGACAACAGTAAACGGAACGAGCACTAATATCACCGTTACTCCGCAGCCATTTGATGAGGGCACAACAATAGAGCTGATCAACTATGGTATCATCAGATCTGTACTCGTCATCAGCACTTCAGGTACCGTTGTCGAATCGATAAACCATATCGATACAGAAAAAATCATGCTTGGCGAAAGTCTGTCATCAGGATTATATACAGTAGTCATTCAATCTGACAAAGGCGTTTACACAACGAAGATTGTAAAAAAATAGATTTTTATAATTATGAGTTATGAATTATGAATTATGAATAAAAAAATCCAACAAGGGAAGGTAATTCATAATTCATAATTCATAATTCATAATTCATAATTCATAATTCATAATTCATAATTCATAACTCATCTACTATACTTTAAAAAAAGTTCTACTGCATTATCTCCTCTTGCAATATAATTCAGCACTCCGGTTGAATAAGACATGGCTATAGCAATTCTGGATGTTCCAATGCGGATATCTTTTATTCCGCCCATCAGAACAAATCCCTTTTGATATCTGTATTCCACACCAAATTCAATAAAGCTCTGTAACGTTAATACAGCCGCAAGACTCAGATCACTGGCGGTATAAGAATTATATCTGTACCATGCATGCGCTGCCAAGCCAACATATGGGCTGATAAAAAATGTATAAACGAGATTCGCATTATATTGTCTTCTCAAAACAAATTCCTGTCCGATAGGAATAAGCTTACGCTGGAATACTTGCTGCATGGAAGCGCCAGCCTTCAAACGGTTACCGACCAGCCAAAATCCCAGATTTCCATCGTAGGTAATATCAGAACCACCTGCACTTGACTGGGTGGCCTTGAATACATAATCTACCATACCGAACGATAATCCTGCTGATAAATAATACAAATCTGATAATGGTATATCAAACGCATATCGGGCATAAGCTCTGTTCTTACTAAAAAAATCACCCTCGCTATTATTAAATAATTGCACCCCAAAAGAATGTCTGTTACTGAAATGACTTGATTTAATTCGAAAGTTTGCATCAAAATATGTTTGCCTGATGCCCCGGAAAGCACCTAACTGAGATTTATGCCCCATATTCAGAATGATGCCGGAAGTGTCTGTATTAGCAGGATTGATCAGGTAATAGTTTTGAAAAAACTGATCGTACACATCAGGCATAAGGGTTCCGGTTTGCCCCCGGGACATAAAGGCTGGTAAAAAACACCCTAAAAGAACAAACCACTTAGATATGTACTTCATTAAACAAAACAACATCAATTGCCGTAATATTAAAATATTTTTCACATTTATTAATAAAATTCATAAAATGGCTGTTACTTTTTAAAAGGATGTTTGTAGTGTTATTAAGTGATGGATATAAACAGATCAATTGTTGAATGCATAAAAAACAGGCAAAATGAAAAGGCTTTGTCTCACTTATACACGCACACGCTGAAAAAAGTAAAAAGTTATATCCTGAGTAATAGTGGTACACAAGAAGATGTTAACGATATCTTTCAGGATGCAGTCATTATTTTCTTTAAATCTGTGCTGGAAAATAAATTCGATGCCGAACACTCAGTTGACGCATTCATTTTCACCATATCAAAAAATTTATGGATCAACGCAGCGAAAAGAAAACGTAAGCTAATACATGTAGGCATTGAAGAGCAACAACTTGCTTCAGAAGTTCACACACAGCTTGATGTCATAATTTCCAAAGAAAAACGAACTGCGTTAAATATCGCGTATAGCAAACTGGATGAAGCCTGCAGAAAATTATTAGGTTTGGTAGCTTATGAAAAATTAAGCATGAAGGAATTAAAAGAAAAAATGGATCTGACAAGCGAGAATGCTGCTAAAACCATGCATTACAGATGCAAACAATCGTTTCATAAGATAATTAAAGAAAATACTGATTTATTAAGTGCATTAAAACCTTGAGACCGGATCTGGAACGATATTATCTGATTGACCAATACCTGGAGAAAAAACTTCAGGGTGAGCAATTACGTGCATTTGAAGACCAAATGAAATCTGATCCGGGATTTGCGGAGCAGGTATTTGAGCAACAGGCATTGAATGATCTGATCCTTGAAGCGGAATTAAGTGATGTACGTGCACAATTAGAGAGAGATCTTGCAAGTCTGAATAAGCCATCCTTCTTTAAAACCTATTGGAAATGGATCGGCCTTGGTTCATTATTTGTGGCTGGTACACTCATTTATACATTAAATCAAGAAAATGCTGCAACAATTATAATAGAAGGAAAATCAGCCAGCAAGGAAACAAAAACGGAATCTGCATCCCTTGAACTGAAATCAAACACAATCAGCAACACCGTAAATACGTCTTCAGTAAAAAAGAAAATACCAGCAATCGACTCAAAAGTTTCAAACCGTACTGCTGTTAAAAATACTACAGAGCAGGTACAGGCTCAACAATCGATTGAATTGCCTGTTCAACAAACATCAATAAT
This sequence comes from Cytophaga sp., assembly GCF_051961495.1. NCBI lineage: Bacteria > Pseudomonadati > Bacteroidota > Cytophagia > Cytophagales > Cytophagaceae > Cytophaga > Cytophaga sp. Next base: position 27,312 of record NZ_JBQCDF010000033.1, read on the forward strand.
TGATCAATCTGTTACAGAAGTAGCACCAACAGAAACCAAGGGTACAGAAGAAAAAAAACACGATTGCAATACTGTTAAAATCCTGTTCACTCTTAAAGCACAACCAACTTGTGAAAATGAACAGGACGGAGCAATTTCTATAGAAAATATTTCAGGTGGAGCGGTTCCACTTACGATATTTATAAATGACAGGAAAATCAAGGACAGGAAAATAACCGACCTTAACAGTGGTACCTATGAAATAAAAATAACGGATAAAAACGGTTGCTCTCACGAACAAAAAATACTCATAACAGAAAAGAATTGCTCGCAACCGGCTGAACAGAGATTAACAAAATTCAATATCAATCCTACGATTGGAGAAGTCTGTAAAATACCTTCCAATCCTTCCAAGAAAGCCAATCTTACGATATATAACCGTTCAGGAAAAGTAATTTACCATTTAAGCAATCATTCGGATGAATATATTGAATGGAATGGTACTGATGGGTATGGCGCTCTTGTTGACCAGGGTCTTTATGTGTATATTATAGACTATTCCGATGGTACAAAAGAATCCGGTGAAGTGAATATTATCAGATAATGAAACGTATAAACTACATATTGACTTTTTATATTTGCTGTTTACTGACCGCAGTTTCATTTTCAGCTGAAGCGCAAACCTATTACAGCATACCGGATGTAAACCTGCGAAATAAGTTAGTGTCAGATTACCCGTCATTAATGACTGCGGACAGTCTGCTGGATGTTACAGCAGCTAAAGCCATGTCTGCAGATCTTAACCTGGATGCCTGCGGAATTGTTAATGCAGACGGCATCCAGTTTTTTGAAAAGACCGGTATCCTTCGCCTTCGTAATAATAAAGTAACCGATGTATGGGAACTGAGTTACATGAAAAACCTACGCCGGGTCTACATCAACGGGAACATGATTACTTCTATCCCAGATCTTTCTGCCTTATATCAATTAATTGATTTGTATGTGGGCAATAATAAAATTACTTCTTTAGCAAGTTCTAATTTTAACCAAAGAACAACCTTGCAATTCTTCAATTGTGCTGGTAATAATCTTTCAGAACTACCAGACCTTTCTGCGCTGGTGAATCTTAAAACAATATTTATTGGTTACAACCCCATGCTTCTTACATTACCGGACCTAAGCAATAATCTCGCTCTTCAACAAATAGATATTAGTAATTCCAATATCAGCACCATACCTTCTCTGCCATTGTTAACAAACCTCGAAGTATTTAATTGCAGAAATTCCAAAATGGTGGATCTCTCCGGCTTAAACCTAAATACAAAACTAACCACTCTGGATGCTTCGGAGAATGGCCTTACAATCTTGCCAGACCTCAGCAATAAGCCTGCGCTGACAAGTGTGGACGTATCCAATAATAATCTGACGTTTGAAGATCTTATCCCCTTAGCTTCTTTAAGCACTTTCGCTGCATTTACCTATGCGCCTCAGAAAGACCTAAGCATACCGGCAGTTGTTAACATTAGAGAGCAAAATAATTATACTTATCAACTGTCCATCGACCCATCCGTTTCTTCCAACCTTTACAGTTGGAAAAAGAATACTGTTTTGTTAGTTACAGGATCTGACTCCTTCTTCAGTTTTACACCAGCACTCATGAGCGATTCAGGACTTTATTCCGTAAGTGTTACAAATCCATCTCTTCCATTGCTGGAACTTAAAAGTAATGTTTCGAAATTTTCGGTAAGCGCTTGTCTGGAAGTTGATCAGTTAATGATTACAACACTTTCAGCAAATTGTATTAAAGGCGCGAATATTGATTTCAATGGCACCATTGTACAAGGTGCACTGGCGCCTGTCCATTACAGCCTGACAAATGTCAATACATCGCAGCAGTTTTATAACCCTGTGGGGCAACAATTTGAAAACGTTATACCAGGTTCATATGTAGTAACTATTACCGATTCAAAAAATTGTACTATTCATAAATCATTTATCTTTGATGAACTGCAGGGCTGTGACAAGGCATTTTCTCCTAACGGCGATGGAATTATGGATAATTATTTTATTGACGATACAGGTACCGCCAGAATTTATAATACATCAAAAAAGTTAATTAAAACAATATCCCTTCCTGGTGCATGGGATGGTACTTCCAATGAAGGTAAGCTGATGGATGCAGGCTATTACATAATTATTATTAATGAATCAACCTCCATTGGCGTAAGCATTATGCGGTAATTTTTTCTTTGATTCTACTATATTATCGTTGTAAACGGATCAATTCCGATTCAAGTCAGTTAAATTCAATAATCTTTTTAACAAACGCCTTTTCCATTTTTATCCTACTGAAACTATCAATGAAAAGGGCCAAAAGGCCTTGTAACTTAAAATAGTTACAATTTAACATTCTGCTTTCATTCCAATTTTCATTTAAAACATAAATACCTTCAAAAATCTGTTACTTTTTTATAACTTTTTTGTCTTTTGATAAGAAGAAAATAATTCCCGTACGAAACTCATTCCTTATGAAAGAATATTTTACTCTTTTCTATATCAAACTTATTATTTTTTCAATGGTGCTTTTAGGAATCACAATTCCTGAAAGCTATTCTCAATACCAGCTTGAAAAACTGGATCGTGGAGTTGTTGCCGTAAGTATGGGAGGAACAAAAGTTTTTGTCAGCTGGAGATGGCTGGGAACAGAAGATGATATCACATTCAATCTATACCGGAACGGAATAAAAATTAATAGCAGTCCTTTGGCAGTAACGAATTACACCGACAATTCGGGTAATGCTACTGCGGTATATACAGTAACATCCATTATAAACGGAGTTGAACAACCAGCTTCTGTCGGAGTGACGCCATGGGCTCAAAAATATTTGAGAATTCCCCTGAATGTTCCTGCGAGCGGATCAACACCAACAGGAGAAGCCTATACATACAGTCCGAATGATTGTAGTATTGGTGATGTAGACGGAGATGGGACACATGAAATTTTTCTCAAATGGGACCCGTCTAATTCAAAAGACAATTCTCAATCAGGCTATACAGGCAACGTTTACATAGATTGTTATACCATGAGTGGTACTTTTTTATGGCGCATTGATCTGGGGAAAAATATTCGCGCAGGTGCTCATTATACGCAATTTCTTGTTTATGACTTTGATGGCGATGGCAAAGCAGAGATGGCCTGCAAGACAGCTGACGGAACAAAAGACGGAACAGGTAAAGTAATCGGTGACGGGAATGCTGATTATAGAAAAAGCAATGGATATATTTTAGATGGCCCTGAATACCTGACTGTGTTCAACGGCAAAACCGGAGCTGCCATGTCAACAGTTAATTATACGCCAGCCAGAGGAACTGTTTCAAGCTGGGGTGATAACTATGGAAACCGCGTTGACCGGTTTATTGCCGCTGTCGTTTATCTGGATGGCATTCATCCATCAATGATTTTCGGGCGTGGGTATTACACACGCCTTGTAAGATCTGCATGGGATTTTAAAAATGGACAATTAGTACAGCGATGGATATTTGATAGTAATAATTCCGGCAATAGCGGTTATTTCAGCATGGGCAATCACCAGATGACTGTTGGAGATATGGATGGTGATGGCAAACAGGAACTGTGCAACGGCGCCAGCACGATCGATGATAATGGAAAGGGTTTATGGACGAACGGGCTGGGACATGGAGATGCATTACACATGAGTGATATGGATCCGGATCTTGAAGGCCTTGAAATATGGCAATGCCACGAAGAGCCAGCACGTTATGGTAATTATGGAGTAGAATTCAAAGGTAGTAAAACCGGACAACCTATCTGGGGCTTGGGCGGTGGTGATCATGGCGATGTAGGGCGGGCTATGGCAGCCGATATTGATCCCCGATATAAAGGATATGAATGCTGGTCAACATCAAGTCCTATGTATACATGCAAGGGCGTTGTGATCGGTACATCCCGCCCATCTGTAAACTTTGGATTGTATTGGGATGGGGATCTGCAAAGGGAATTATTAGATGGAACAAAAATTGACAAATGGGATTATCTGAACAGCTCATCGGCACGTCTAGCAAGCTTGTATGACGCATCTTATGGCGGAGGAGCATCCTGCAACGGCACAAAGCAAACGCCCAATTTATCCGGAGACTTATTTGGTGATTGGCGTGAAGAGGTAATTTTACATAGTGCCGACAACGCCAGCTTATTAATTTATAGCACTACCATTGCTTCCAATTACAAATTCAGAACTTTACTTCACGATCCTCAATACAGAGTGGCAATAGCATGGCAGAATTCCAGTTACAATCAACCACCGCATTTAGGGTATTATCTTGGTTCCGATATGTCTACGCCAGTCAAACCAAATATCACAATTGTACAGGGAAACACAACTGTCTGCAATGCTGCTATCACCGCTCCGGTTACGTCTTTCTGCGCAGGCGGTTCGGTCCTACTTACAGCAAGCGCCGGTACTTCTTACAAATGGTTCAATGGTACAACCCAGGTCGGAACTGCTTCAACTTACACAGCAACAGCTGCCGGTTCCTATACCGTTGAAGTAACAAACAGCTCCGGCTGTAAGGCTACTTCAGCTGTTAAGACTATAACTGTAAATCCGCTGCCTGTTATAACTTCATATGTAAAAACAGATGCCGGAACATGGCTCACAGCTACAACGACTACTGCCTGCGAAGGCTCTACAGTAAACTTAGGTCCGCAGCCAAACGTAACTGACGGCTGGAGCTGGACAGGCCCAAACAACTTTACATCAACCCTCAGAAACCCTGTATTTACCAATGTCACTTCAGCACTTGCAGGAAATTATATTTCCACTTACACAGATGCGAATGGATGTAAAGCAAGCAGTACTTTTACCTTACAGATTTCGAAACCTGCCGCAACCATCACCGCTCCGGCCACTTCATTCTGTACTGGAGGTTCAGTCGTACTTACCGCAAGCACTGGCACCTCCTACAAATGGTTCAACGGTACAACACAGGTGGGAACGGCTACAACCTACACAGCAACTGCTGTAGGCTCATATACCGTGGAGGTAACAAATACCGCAGGTTGCAAAGCTACTTCAGCTGTTACGCAGATAACTGTCAATGCTGCACCAACAGCAGCCATCGTCGCTCCGGCCACTTCATTCTGTGTTGGAGGATCAGTCGTACTTACCGCAAGCACCGGCACCTCCTACAAATGGTTCAACGGTACAACACAGGTCGGAACGGCTCCAACCTACACAGCAACTACTGCAGGCTCATATACCGTGGAGGTAACAAATACCACAGGTTGCAAAGCAACTTCAGCTGTTACGCAGATAACTGTCAATGCTGCACCAACAGCAACCATCGTCGCTTCGGCCACTTCATTCTGTGTTGGAGGATCAGTCGTACTTACCGCAAGCACCGGCACCTCCTACAAATGGTTCAACGGTACAACACAGGTGGGAACGGCTTCAACTTACACAGTAACTGCTGCAGGCTCATATACCGTGGAGGTAACAAATACCGCAGGTTGTAAAGCTACTTCTTCTCCTACTGTTATTGCAGTTGACGCAGTGCAATCGACACCTACGATCACGGCCAGCACAAACACTATTTGTGGTGGTGGAACTGCGGTACTTAATGCAAGTACCGGCGTTTCTTACAAATGGTTCAACGGAACAACCCAGGTTGGTACTTCTGCTACTTACATAGTAACTGATATAGGATCATACAGTGTCGAAGTAACAAACAGCTCCGGTTGCAAAGCTACTTCTTCTCCTGTACTTATCTCTGCCGGAACCATACCAGATGCAGCCATCACAACTACATCAACTTTTGTATGTTCAGGCAGCTCGGTATTACTAACAGCAAGCGCGGGTTCTTCTTACAAATGGTTCTCAGGAACAACACAGATTGCAACAACTCCTACCTACACAGCAACAACTGCCGGTTTATATACAGTAGAAGTAACAAATACCGCGGGTTGCAAGGCAACGTCTGCACCAACTGAAATTACACAAACGCAACCAAAGGTATGGTATGCAGACACAGACAATGATGGACTGGGTGATCCTGCGGTTAGTCTTACGGTATGCTGGCAGCCAACCGGATATGTGGATACAGCCGGAGATCTTTGTCCATCGAGCACTGACAACAGCTGCCTTGACTGCGCCGGAAACGCAAACGGTACTGCATACCTGGATGACTGTTCAGTATGTGTGGGGGGCAATACGGGCAAAACAGCTTGTACATCTACAGCCACTATCAATGGAACCTCAGCAAACATTCTGGTAACTCCACAACCGTTTGATAATACGACAACGATCTCAGTCAAAAATCTGGGCATGATACAATCCATTACAACCATCAGTACTTCCGGCGCTATCGTGGATTACAGACAGGGAATTGATGCTGATGAAATTACCATTGGACAGGATCTGTCTGCCGGATTATATTCTGTTATCATTATCACAAACAAAGGAACTTACACAACCCAGATTGTAAAAAAATAAATATACCTGATATATCTATTCATTGAATCGATTACAGATTCTTATA
>NZ_JBQCDF010000034.1:0-3674 GCF_051961495.1 Cytophaga sp.
ATGGCAAAAGAAAAGATTCTGGGATTACGAACAACTATTTACAAAGTTAGTGATATTGAAAAAGCGACAAGCTGGTATACATCCGTTTTTCAAACGGAACCTTATTTTAACGAGCCTTTCTATGTAGGTTTTAATATTGCCGGTTATGAGTTGGGGTTGCAGCCTGAAGAACAACCGTTGACTGATAAAACAGACAATATCATTACTTATTGGGGCGTTAAAAATATAGAAGCTGCCTATAAAGATTTTATTAAAGCTGGCGCAACAGAAAATGAAAAACCGTACAATGTAGGTGGTGAGATTGTAACAGCAACCGTTAAAGATCCATGGGGAAACATCATTGGTCTTATTTATAATCCGGAATTTAAACTGAGTGAATAATTAAAGCAAATGAACGCACTCATAAAATTATTTCATTCAATTTTACCCCTTAGCGATGCGGATAAAGCATTGATCACTGAGCATACCTCCCTGGAAACATTGAGAAAAGGAGAGATGTATTGCAGACAGGGCGAAGTATGCCGTAAAATGGGTTTCGTGGTAGATGGTGTGTTTAAAGTCGTTCGCACCAATGAACAGGGGAATGATTACATTCTTTACTTTACCAATGAAGGACACTTTGTTGTTGATCTGGATAGTTTCTCCAAACAAATTCCCGGTGAAGAAACAATTGAAGCATTGACTAAATGTACTGTCATAACCATGGTAAAAAAAGATTTTGATTTTCTGGAAAAGTCAGTACCTGCATTTTCGAAAATTATAAACCAGATAAAAGAAAAAGCGTTGCTGGAGAAATATAAATTTAAAAGCGAAATGCTGGTGGATGATGCCAGTACAAAATACAATAAATTAGTGCAGCGACAGGCAACTGTTGTGCAGCGTGTTCCTCAGAGCCAGATTGCTTTATTTTTAGGGATCACACAATATACCTTAAGCCGGATCCGGGCGAAGAAATGATTTTTTGCCATATGGCAAACTTTTTTAATTTATCAGCATCTAGTTTTGGGTCTCAACAACAAAATCAGATTATGTATAAATCAGTAGGTAAAGCAGCGGTTGTTACCGGTGCATCCAAAGGTATAGGCGCAGCCATTGCAAAAACGCTCGCTCAGCATGGAAGAAAAGTAGTGGTTAATTATGCTTCAGATAAAAAAGGCGCAGAAGCCGTTGTGCAAGCCATCACAGAAAATGGCGGAACAGCAGTTGCCATACAGGCAGATGTAACCAATGCCGCAGACGTTAAACGGTTGTTTGAAGAAGCAACGAAGCAGTTTGGCAGGATTGATACATTGGTGAATAATGCCGGGGTGTATAAGTTCGAGCCACTTGAACTTATCACAACAGAAGAATTTCACCGACAGTTTAATAATAATGTTTTGGGTACGATTCTTTCTATTCAGGAAGCCTTAAAATATTTCAATGAAAATGGTGGCAGCATTATTAATATCAGTTCTGTTGCAAGTGTGAAGGCTACTCCAATGGCTATGCTATATACTGCAACCAAAAGCGCTGTAGATGGTATTACCCGGGCCTTGTCCAAAGAACTTGCTATAAAGAAAATCAGAGTGAATGCTATTTTGCCAGGGCCAACACAAACAGAAGGAAATCCGGTTGCAGGGACACCGATGGAAGAATACATTGCTGCTCAAACACCGCTGGGAAGAATCGGACAACCGGATGATATTTCAATGCTGGCAGTGTTTTTAGCATCCGATGATGCCGCATGGATCACCGGCCAAAAGATCGTTGTGTCCGGTGGGTTTGATTAAAAGACAGATTGTGATGATTGTTCTTCTTCTTTGAGGTTAAAATTATTTTGACACTAAAGAAGAAGAAGTTTTTTATAATGAATACTGTATTTTGGTGTTATATTACACGATTTTTACGGATATAATTTTCTGTTTACTATACCTTATCTGCATTCCGAACGTTTTATACCAGAACAACTTATTATGTAATGAAAAAACAATTAGTAATAATCATTCTTGGAATTCTTCCTTTATTATTTTGCTGTAAAAAGGAAAGTTATTTTTCAGAAGAACAGCAGTCTGCTTTATTTGCGGCACCTTCCACAGCAGAAATAAATGACGTATACAATAGCTGGCAGACAAGAGATCTGACTCCTTCCGCTTATATGGTTGTTCAGGAAAAACAATTGATGTCAGGAAAATATACTTTCAAAATCGTTTCTTTTAACGTTGAAGGTATACAGGAATATGGTGCATTGCTTATTCCTAATACAACAGAAAAAATGCCTGTACGCATGTATGCAAGCGGTTTTGGATTGAATATTACCATGTATGGTATGATTCTGGAATTGAATCCGTCCGGTTCAGACAAACCATTTATTCTGGCTATGCCGACCTTACGTGGACAGGCCTTACAGATTACCATAAATGATACTACTTATACAACTCCGCTATCCGGCGGTAATCATTGTGATGCCTTTGATGGTGGCACGGATGATGTAATTGTTTTCCTGAATTTGATAGAACAAACCGAACCCAATGCAGATGTTAACAGAACTTCTGTACGCGGCGGCAGCAGAGGTGGTACTGTGGCGCTACTTGCAGGAATAAGGGATACAAGGATCAAACGGGTAGTGTGTGTGGCAGGACCTGCAAATATGCTTACTCTAAGCTCCGCTCACATCAATGATGATACGTACAGATGTCAGTTTTTAAGTGCCTATAAAAATGGTGCGGTTAGCTTATCTGAAGCACGAAATAAAATGATTGCATCATCACCGGCTTTCTTTGCAGATCGTCTGCCTTTGGCACAAATGCACATGGGTTTGAAAGATTCGAATGTACCAATTTGGCAGGCTTATGAATTTCAGAATCGGGTTGATGCCGCCGGCAAAACATCGGACTTTCAATTATTCACCTATTACAGGACACATAGCAATATAGCGACCAATAATCCGGACCTTGCCCAACGGATCGAAGATTTTCTTTCGCAGCTATGATATTTTTTTCTGTATATTCACCAAAGTTCTATCGACAATAACAGACGGATTTGGTTCTGATTGTTTGGAGTCGAGAACCAAATAATAATTGTTTGATTCTACTTAATATTTAAATAACTGTTTCTGAAAATACATATCATTCTTATGAAAATTTCTTTTAGCATTTACATTGCCATATTTCTGTTGCTTAATACGAATCATGTTCAGGCTCAACAAAATTGGGAAGACTGCCAGGAATTCGAGAGGGAAGCAATGAATTTGTATTACGCAGAGAAATACAAGGAGTCGCTCGTATATATGGAAAAACTGGTTGCATGCTATCCTGGCATTACGACGTATTATAATACTGCTTGTGTTGCTTCGCTTGCGGGAGATAAAAAGAAAGGTTTTAGCTATCTTAAAGAAGCCATTGACAGAGGCTATTCCGATAGTCTGCACATGGCAGGAGATGATGATCTTGCTTATCTGAGGTCATTAAAAGAATGGAAACAAACAGCGGTATGGATGGCAGAAGTTCGCAAACGGCTTTACAAAGAGATTGCGAAAATACATGTCGCTTGTCCGGCTGCAGATCTTATTCCATATAAGGTTGATAATAAATGGGGGTATCTGGATAGAAAAACAAAACATAAAATAACTGAACCTGTCTTTCGTCAGGCAAGCTTTGTAGGTAAAACCGGTAGTGTGGTATATGGTGAAAAAGAAA
>NZ_JBQCDF010000035.1:0-5786 GCF_051961495.1 Cytophaga sp.
ATGCTACTTCTTATACAGATGGAAATCTGCAACTGACTAATACAAACTCCACTTCTGCTGAAGGAATCCGTATAAAAAACTTCACAGCAGATACGGCCGTGAATAAAAAAGAAGAAGGCATCAGCGTACAGTTTAATGTTGAACTGGATAAAACGCTGATTGATCAACTTCATACAGATGGCTTTGATGCCCTGATCATTGATATCTCCTGCAAAGGGAATGAAGGCAAGCCCTTTTCGTATTTAGAGACTTACCTGCCTAAACTTTCAGGCATGATCGTCTATCCGGATAAACATGTGGTATTCTCAAATGAATCTAAACGCTCATTAAAAATTGAAATTCCATTCCGTAAGCTTGAATTGCAACCTGGCCTGAAACCTGTGAATATCGCCTTGCTTGTATATCCGATCAGCTTTGATAAAGATTCAAGCCGTATAGAAACCAAACACATCAACCGGATCGCAACGAAAGCACTCGTGACCCAGAGTTATACTGCAACCATACAGGCCCCCGTTCTGCAGCTGAATACGATTACCATCAACTCCATAAAAATCAATACCAGCAAAAAAGCAGCAGGCAGTTATGATTTTGCCCTTGGCGGCACAGGCTTCCCGGATCCATACTGGCAGCTATGGTGCGGAGAAGAATTATTATACTACTCTCCTTTTGAAAAAAACACATTGACTACAAATGAACCTGCAACAAGCAGATCATTTTATACCTGCAAAAAAGATGTGCTTTCCCTGCGCTTTTTGGATTATGATAAAGGTCCTTTTAATACCGACGACCTTATTGAAGAAACTCAAGGTACGATCGGAGAATTAAGTACCATGAAAAAGGTAAATGAACAAAGTATTTCATACACCATTGAGGTAAAACCGGCAGAGTAGTTCCAGCTTTGCTCAAACACTAAAAAGACTAGCATATCATCTGAATTTCTTCAGGTGGCATACTAGTCTTTATAGTTTACTAGGGAAAAAATGAGCAAGAAAAATATGAAAAAAGTAGAAGAAAAATTTATTCATCAGTCCGTTCAAAGACTTTTGACTAATTTTAAAAGCCATCTGCTTTCTAATACTAACTAACGGGAGTTTTTAAAAAAGGTTTATTTTTTTATAAAAAAGTACATGATTTTTTACATGTTATCACATATAAAAAATAAAAAAAGCCTTTAATAAGGCTTAAATAAGGTTTTACCACTGAAAAATACGTTGATTTTTTTTAATTAAGACACATCATTTTTTATATCTGATCGGGCTGCTGTAATTCAACCTTCTTTTTCATCTTCTTCTGGATTACACCAAAATGATGTTCTTCTTCCTTGCTTATCAAACTGATGGCTGTACCTGTAGTTCCGGCTCTTCCGGTACGACCTATCCGGTGAATGTAATCTTTGGGAGAACGCGGCAGCTCATAATTAATTACCACTGGTAAGGATGGAATATCGATCCCCCTGGACATTAAATCTGTGGCAACCAAAACATGAATCATACCTGTTTTGAAATTACGAAGCGCATCTGTACGCGCCCCCTGACTTTTTTTACTATGTAATGCTGCAGCCAGGATCTTATTCGCCTTCAACTTCTCCACAACTGCATCAGCTCTATGAACAGATGAAGTAAAAACAAGTACCTGACTCATTTTCTGAGAATTAATTAAATGCCTCAGGTAAGGTCCTTTCTTTTCATCTTCTACAGAATAGGCAATCTGATTAATCAGATCAATATTTTGCTCTTCCGGGACAACTTCAATCTTAAGCGGGTCATGCAATAAAAACTCGGTGATGGTATCAATGTCTTTACCGAGTGTTGCCGAAAATAAAATATTTTGTCTCTTTTCAGGAAGCAAAGCAAAAATCTTCGCCATTTCTTCTTTAAAACCCAGATTCAGCATTTTATCTGCTTCATCCAGGACCAGCATTTCCACCTCGCTCAGGTATACTGCTTTCGAATCAACAAGATCAAGCAAACGACCGGGCGTAGCAATCAATACCTCTACGCCTTGCAGCTGAATCATCTGCGGATTAATGGATACTCCGCCAAATACTGCCAACGATTTAATCCTATTCGGCAAGGCATTACTGAACGACTGAAAAACCTGTCCGACCTGCACAGCGAGTTCCCGGGTTGGTACCAGCACAAGTGTATTAATATGTCTGTTCTTTCCCAACGGTTTAGTTTGCAGCTGCTGAAGGATTGGCAGAACAAAACCGGCCGTTTTTACTGAACCTGTCTGAGCGATCCCCAATACATCCTTACCTTTTAATATAGCAGGTATCGCCAATTCCTGGATGGGATATGGTGTAGTGAAAAAATTCTTTTCTATAGCTTTTAATATTGCCGGAGATAAACCAAGAGAAGCAAACGACATATTTTTAAATGTTAGGTCACAAAGATAGGCTATGCTGCTTAATTTCCAGTAGGGTTTCTATGCATTCAAATTCATTTTTTTGAATATTTTTCCTGAAAAAAATCTCCCTTTTATGTAACCTTTAAAACTATAATTAATTACCAGCGATTTAAATATGCCCAAAAACACAACATACCTATGATTAAAAAAATATACTTAAAAAAAGTTGGATTCTTAGGTATGATTTATTTAACATTGCTCAATTTTAAACAAAAAAATATTTTACCATGAAAAAAACTATTTTATCAGCATTAACCGTTGGTTTTTTATTCGTAGCAAACAGCACATTTGCTCAGGTTACAGTAGGTCCTAAACTTGGTCTTAACATCTCTAAAATTTCTGCCGATGCAAATTCTGGATTACCTGAAGATGCTAAAAGCAAAATCGGATTTCAGGTAGGTGGTATGTTAAACGCTCAATTAAATGATTATTTTGCTATCAGACCTGAATTATTGTTTAACAATGTAGGTTCTAAATTCGAGCAAAGTGGTGCTACAATGACCGTAAATACCAACTACTTATCATTACCTGTTAACTTTGTTGGTCAATATCCTGTTAGCGATAACTTCAAGCTTCAGGCTTTTGCAGGTCCATACGCTGCATTAGGTTTAGGTGGTAAATATAAAATTGAAAGTGATTTCGGTAATTCCGATGGTTCTGTTAAAATGGCTAAAGTTCCATCAAACGGTGGTGCAAGCAATACCTGGTACATGAACTCATTAGACTTTGGTTTGAACTTCGGTATTGGTGCACAAATTTCTTCATTTGTGGTTACTGCTAATTACGGATTAGGTTTAACTAACTTAACACCTCACTACAAAGATTCTGCTGCTGAAGATACAAGAAAAGACGATGGTAAACTGTATAACAGAAACATCACTATTGGTGTTGCTTACCTGTTCGGCGGAAAATAATTTACTCTACCAATATCTATAAAGAAAACCCTTTGTTGAGTCATTCAACAAAGGGTTTTCTTTTAGCTTATAGAATCCCTTTCGGCACGGCTTTCCTAGTCCAGGTTTTCATTTCCTTCTTCACTCCTGCTTCACTATCAGGATTAAACTCCAGCGTTGTATGCCAGGCGTTCTCAGGTTTAAATTCGATCTCCATGCCTTGCTGCACACCTGCAGCAACCTGTTGTGAATAGATAATGGTCACACACTCGGTATTCAGATTGGCACTACGTGGGTCCAGATTAAATGTTCCGATAACAGCAATCTTACCATCAATCACCATTGATTTTGCATGCAGACCAAAGATGGGTGTGAAGTTCATTTTTTCCTGCAAGGCTCCTGTCATAACTTCATAACGTTCCTTTGCATCCGGACGAAATTCATAGATTTCCACTCCTGTTTCCAGCAGCTCCTTTCGGTCGCGCTGATAGCCGCTGAATGCTTCCAGATTATCTGTTGATGCCAGACTGTTTGTCAGAATACGAATCCTGACACCACGATCTACCGCTTCCCTGAATAGCTTCCTCCCCAATTCAGTAGTGATCAGATACGGAGACTGTATATCAATCGAAACGGTTGCGCGTTTTATAAGACTGATCAAACTATCTGTACATACACCGCCACCGGACAAACCATGTGTGCCATCATTTTTCCCCGGAATATCAGACACAAACTGCACATGGTCCAGCCAGCGCAGCTTACCTGATGTAGCAATAGATGCAAAAGCTGTATCAAGTCCTTCAATGCGGGAACGCACCTGCGGCCAGAAATTATCAGGATTGCAGGCGTATTGGTGCAGGCGTTCAAAACGTGCCGTGTCTGTATACGTTACAGCTTCATCTTCTTTTACAAGACGTGTCACGGGCACACTTAGTACATCCGACCAGAATGCATCAAACGACTGCTGCACGTTTCCTGCTGTTTTACCAACGAGCAGCACATCCCGGTCGCGAAAATTATATTCATGGTCATAGTCAAAATATTCATCTGCAATATTTCTTCCGCCGGTAATCACTACCTGCTGATCTACAATAAATGTTTTGTTGTGCATGCGCTGATTCGCAGATCTGAAATCTGTCGTAAACCTGCCGATCTTATTGAAGATATTCTTTCCCAAATTGATCCCGGGATTATAAATCTTAATCTCAATATTTTCATGCGAATCCAGCGTCAAAATTTCATGTATACCAGCATCCACCAGAATATCATCTACCAGCATACGTACCTTTACACCTCTGTCTGCAGCCTTTACCAGATAATCACAGGCAATCAATCCAACATTATCAGGTGAAAAAATAAAATACTGAATATCGATTGTCTTTTCTGCATACTCGCTCAGCCAGGCGCGGGCGATCAGCGAGCCGCCGCCGTCTTCCAGTACATACACACCTGTTTTTGTTTTCATGGAATCACGAAACGGTGCAAGTACAGATGAAAGCTGCAGGGAATCTTTCCGATGAATGGCTGCACAGAAATCTTTTTCCTGCGGAGGAATTTCTGCTACAGGAGATGAACACGCGAACAGTAAATAACTAAATAGCAGACTCAGGTATATTTTCATTTTGATTCCTATAATTCATTTAAAACTTTTTCTCAAATCTTCTGCCAATAGAATTCTAATAAATGAATTATAAAGAAATGCTATTCTTTTTTTTCATACTCAAAATTTCCACAGGATGTTTCTCTAAACTTAATTATTAAATCTAACATTTGTTTCACTTTTTAACGAAAACGATTTTGAAGAAGCTATTGTTAATACAACTATTCCTGTTTCAGGCAATCCTTTTATTTGCTCAGAAAGACACAGCTATCCAGCTGACAACAATGCTGGACAACCCTTATTTATGTCCGGATAAAAAAGAAGCTTATTTATATCTCGACCTGAAAGGTTGTGCCAAAGGACAACGTGTTCCGCTGAATATTTCTGTTGTATTTGATCGCAGCGGCTCTATGGAAGGCGACCGGATCTATTACGGAAAAAAAGCCATCGAATATCTGATTGATCAATTACAACCCAATGATATTATGTCGATTGTGTTATACGATCACGAAGCCGTGCTGCTGCATGGTGCAGAACCTGTAACAGATAAAGCAGCATTAAAAAGAAAACTGGAAGAAATTCGTCCGCGTGGTGCCACCAATCTCAGTGCCGGCCTTGACTTAGGCATGAGTGAAGTTAAAGTACATTACGACAAAAATAAAACCAACAGGGTTTTTCTTTTTTCTGATGGACATCCGAATGAAGGAGTAACAGATCCGTATATACTGGAACGGATCGTTTCGAATTATGCACAGAAAGATGATGTAAGCGTATCGACATTTGGTGTGGGGCATGAATTCAATGAATACCTGATGCATGACCTGGCCGAAGCCGGGGCGGGAAATTATTACTACATCCAGAAACCAACTGATATTGTCAATGAT